>JAGNPP010000001.1 GCA_017989575.1 Chryseobacterium sp. | reverse complement strand
TACGAGATTCATTAGGTCAAAAAAGGGCGCTGAGCGTTCTGTTTTGAACTGGTCGTATGTGTCAGGATTCCAAGGCATCTTATTATGGTTGACAGTTGGTGGTTGATAGTTGATAGTTGATAGTAAAATTAATTCTTATTGATTAATTCTTAAACACAAAGTCCGCAAGATTTTTCTGAACTTATTGAAAATATTTTTAAGTTTCGCAAAGGTACTTCGGCAAGCTCAGTATAAACTTCTAACTCATCAAAGATTTTAATTCACTTTGTCATTCCGTAAGAATCTCAACAAATTTTGGCTAGATTGACTTTGTCGAACCATTTCGTTAGGTTTCCTACGGAATGATAAAATTTGTGTTTTGATTATAATTTTATAACTTTTAATATCTGTAAATGTTCTATTGATCGACAAATCTTCAATCTATATGGAAAACCCATAGCCCCGATTGCAACGGCATCCTTTTTTTGTTTTTAGGAAAGTTTGTACTGATGACAAAACGTCGTAAACAAAAAAAGATATAGCGGAAAGCGGGATCAAGCTCCTAAAAAAAAGAGACGCTAGTTGCCCAACATCTCTTTATATTTTAAAATTTCGCAATATCGTCTCGGTAAAAGGCGTAGTCGAAGTGTACTGGGATGGCGTCCTCGTAAACTTTTTTGCGTGCCTCGTCGTAAGTATCTCCCAAAGCCACGATGTTCAACACTCGTCCGCCTGTGGAAACCACTCTGCTGCCTCTGTAATCTGCACCAGCGTAAAGAACGGTGCTGTTTTTCACTTTCTCCACACCAGTTATCTCATAACCAGTCTCGTGGTTTTTTGGGTAACCGCCAGAGCAAACTACCAAGCAAACTGCTTTTTGATTCTTAAATTTAAGATCCAATTCTCTGCCTTGAAGACAATCCTCGATCACATCTACCAAATTGTTTTCCAAAAGTGGCAAAAGAACCTGAGTTTCCGGATCTCCCAATCTCATATTGTATTCCAAAAGGTAAGTCCCATTTTTGGTAACCATCAATCCGAAGAAAATAAATCCTTTGAAGCTAAGACCTTCTTTTTTAAGACCTTCCACCGTCGGATTCATAATATTCTGAATAAAATCTGCGTTGTGCGCTTCCGTATATTCCGGACTTGGTGCTACAGAACCCATACCACCTGTGTTTGGACCTTTGTCGCCGTTGCCAGCTTTTTTATAATCTTTTGCAGCAACGAATGGAAATAATTTTTCACCATTCGAAACCCCGATAATCGAAGCTTCAAAACCTTGAAGAAATTCCTCGATCACTACCTGAATACCAGCGTCTCCGAAAATCCTTTTGCTCATAAAATCGTGGATCGTGCCTTCTGCTTCTTCCAGGTCTTCTGCGATCACAACACCTTTTCCGCCAGCAAGTCCGCTAGCCTTGATCACCAAAGGAAATTCCTGAGTTTGCAAATATTCTTTAGCTTCTACGTACGAATCGAAAATGACGGCTTTTGCGGTTTTGATACCGTAAGTCTGCATAAATTTCTTAGAAAAAGATTTACTGCCTTCCAAAGAAGCTGCCTTTTTTGAAGGACCGAAAACCTTGAGATCTACTTTTTTGAATTCGTCCACGATGCCTTCTACAAGCGGTGCTTCCGGGCCTACGATGGTAAGGTCCACTTTGTGTTGAATTGCAAAATCTCTAAGTGCCAAAATATCGGTTTCGTTGATATTTTCTCCCAATTTTTCGGTAGTGGCGTTTCCTGGCGCAAAATACATCTTTGTAATTCTGCTGTCTTCGCTCAGTTTCAAAGCTAAGGCTGAAGCACGGCCACCGTTTCCTACAATAAGTAATCTCATTTGTAAATATTTAATTCTTTTTTATTAAATGCAATGCTAAAAGTCATTTTCTTGTGGTTAAAGAATTCTGAAATCTCAACATTTCATCCAGTTTTCAGTTTCACTTTTTAAAGTGCCAAATTTAAGATTTTTTGAGGACAAATGCTGTACCCTTTTTGCGGTAATTTCTTAAAAAAAAATATAAAGTTTGAAATTATTGCGGCAATTGCATTGGAACCTCCATCAATAGGATTTCGGAATCCTTCTCTGCTTCCAAAACAAAACTTTCTGTGTCCCAAATTCCGAAACCGTCTCGCTCATCCAGAACCTGCTCGCCAATCTTCGCCGAACCTTTGATCACAAAAGCGTAAACGCCGTTTCCAGGCTTGTTAATTTTATATTCTTTGGAAAAACCTTTGTCAAACTTTGCCAAATTGAACCAAGCATCTTGATGAATCCAAACGCCTGCGTCATCTGCATTAGGAGATAGAATTTGTTGGAAATCATTCTTAACAGAATTCTCTTCGATGCTGACCTGGTCGTATCTTGGCGTAACGTCGGTTTTATTCGGGATGATCCAGATCTGAAGAAATTTTACGGGTTGCTCTGTCGCATTTTCTTCACTGTGCATAATTCCGGTTCCGGCAGACATCACTTGGATATCGCCTTTTTTGATGATTCCGGAGTTGCCCATATTGTCGCTGTGACGCAACTCACCTTCCAACGGAATAGAGATAATTTCCATATCTCGGTGCGGATGTCTGCCGAATCCCATTCCGCCTTGAACAAAATCGTCATTCAAAACTCTGAGAACGCCAAAATGGATCCTTTCTTGATTCTGATAATTAGCAAAAAAAGGTGTGATGGCTTTTTAACCAACCGTGATTGGCGTAACCTCTGCTGTCTGATCTATGATAAACTGTTTTCATTTTTGATTGATTTAAAGTGTTTGACTTTTTTAATAACACAAATTTCCAGCTTTCAAAATCCTTGCACATTGATGTACGATAAGAACGAAAAACTCCGACGATTGCCGGAGTTTGATTTATTTGAATTGATGATTAAACAAGCATACTGAGCACATCAGGATTATCATTAAGATAAGATTCGAAGTAGCCGAGCTCGTGCATTCTTTGTTTCAAGCCATCAAAATCGGAAGGATTGGAAAGTTCGATTCCGACGATTGCCAAAGCGGTTTCCCTTGAATTTTTCTTGGTGTATTCGAAATGGGTGATGTCGTCATTGGGGCCGAGGACATTCAGAACAAAATCTTTAAGAGAACCCGGACGTTGCGGAAATTTGACCATAAAATAATGTTTCAAACCATTGTAAAGCAAAGCACGTTCTTTAATTTCCTCCATTCTGGTAATATCGTTATTACTTCCGCTGACAATGCAAACCACATTTTTCCCTTTGATTTGATTGCAGTATTGTTCCAAAGCCGAAATAGAAAGCGCTCCTGCCGGTTCCAAAACAATTGCATCCTTGTTATACAATTGAAGAATCGTATCACAAATCTTCCCTTCATCCACAGGAATACAATCTGTAAGTGATTTTTTGCAAATCTCAAAAGTCAAATCGCCTACTCTTTTCACCGCTGCACCATCCACAAAATTATCGATTTCCGACAACTCTGTATTGATATCATTTTGAATGGACAATCTCATCGAAGGTGCGCCTTTTGGCTCTACGCCAATCAATTTAGTTTCTTTTGATAGTTCGTCAAAAACCGTTGCAATTCCGGAAGCCAAACCGCCACCACCAATCGGAATGAAGATGAAATCAATATCATCTTTCTGCTGTTCCAAAATTTCCAAAGCCAAAGTCGCCTGACCTTCGATAATCTGAACATCATCAAATGGATGAATAAAAGCCGCTCCCGAAGTTTCCGCAAACTCAAAAGCCGCAGTTTTTGAAGCATCAAATGTATCACCAACCAATCGGATTTCAGCGAAATTTCCACCAAACATTTCGACTTGCTCCAGCTTTTGTTTTGGAGTTGTGACCGGCATAAAAATCGTTCCTTTGATTTGGAGTTGCTTGCACGAAAAAGCAACGCCTTGTGCGTGATTTCCTGCGCTGGCGCAAACTATTCCTTGAGAAACTTTGCCTTCGTTGAAAAGCGTTTTGATTTTATTGTAAGCACCTCGCAATTTGTACGACCTCACGGGTTGCAAATCTTCTCTTTTAAGAAAAATATTCGCTCCAAATTTTTCTGACAATCTCGCATTGTATTGCAAAGGCGTGTAATTCACGACATTTTCTATACTTTTTCGGGCTTCTTTTACCGCTTCCAAGGTTGGGAATGTCATCGTTTCGTTCATCTTCATTTATATTACAGATTCTTTGATTTTAATTTTAATTTTCATTATTCCGTTTTCCAGAACGAGTTTGTGACTGAGTTTTTTTGGTAATTGAGATTCAAAATGTCCGACATAAACCAACGATTGTCCCTGATTGGCCAAATCATCAATAACCTGATTGAAATATTGCGTCTGCTCGTTGTCCATTCCCTGACAAGGCTCATCCAGAATCAGAAGTTTTGGTTTTTTGATTAAGGTTCTTGCGAGTAAAGCCAAGCGTTGTTTTCCTAAAGGAAGTGTGCTCAACTTTTTGTTTTTATCATCTTTCAAATCGAAGAAATAAAGAATCTGCTCCAACTGTTGTTGCTGGTCAAAACTCAGTTTCTGATACAAACTCATCGAATCGAAAAACCCGGAAGCAATCGTTTGTCCGACATTCGCATTCATATCAAAATACCAATGTAACTCGGGCGAAATCATTCCGATTTTTTCCTTGATGTCCCAAATACTTTCGCCGCTTCCCCGCTTTCGCCCGAAAAGATAAATTTCATTGGCATAAGCCTGCGGATGGTCGCCATTTAACAAGCTTAACAACGTTGATTTTCCTGAACCGTTATGACCTTGCAACAGCCATTGTTCTCCGGAATTCACTTCCCAATCGATGTTTTTCAGGACCTGTTTTTCGCCGTAAGAAATATTGATTTTTTCTAATTTGATTAAGTTCTCTCTACGATTTCCATTATTGTTTTGAAGAAAAAAAGGCAGTGATTTTGGTGTTCTTTCTTCGCCTTTGGAAAAGTCTTTTGGAGAATTTTGATGAACTAATTTTCCGTTTTCTATTTCTACAAAATATTGAACACTTTCTGGAAATTCATCGTCATTATTAATTAAAATCAATGTGACATTTTCTTGAATTAAATCATCAAAAGCCTGATTCAAAAACTGTCTCGATTTGACATCTAATCCTGTGTAAGGCTGGTCGATAATCAGAACTTGAGGTTTTAGCCAAAGTGCTTTCAGCAATTGTAATTTCTTGTGTTCGCCGCTGGAAAGTTCTATCAATTGCTGGTTTTTGAAATTTTCAAATCCAAATGGTTTTAGATAAGATTCTAATAATTTGAAATCCAGATTTTCTTCTTTCCCGAAATGATTGAGTTCTGCGAAAACCGTTAACGTATCGTTTTTAGCAAATTGATTATAACGTTGCTGATAATAAAAATTGCGGTCGCCTTCCAGATTACTGAACTGAAACCAATTGGAAACATACAAAACTTTCTTTGGCAACTTTGAATTTTCATCAAAACTGACCTCAACTTTCCCTTCGAAATTCTTGATTTCTCCTGAAATGATTTTGGCTAAGGTTGTTTTCCCACTTCCGCTTAATCCGCCTAACATCCAACATTCGCCGGAATAGATTTCCCAGTCGAAATCTTTCAGTACGACTTGGTTGCCGTACTGGAAGTTTAGATTTGAAATTTGGATGATTTGGGTTGACATTATTTTTATTTTTAAACGCAAAGGGCGCAAAGTTTTTTTATAATCTTATTGAAAACAATTTTAAGGTTCGCAAAGACGTAAAACTCATCAAAGATTTTAAAATTCAGTTTGTCATTATGTAGGAATCTCAGCAGTCTTAGATTGACTTCGTCAAATTATTGAGTTAGATTTCCAACGGAATGACAAAATTTGAATTTAGGAACAAACTTTATTTTATGACAAATCCCATAGCCCCGATTGACTCTCAATTTATATTTTTTTATTTGAATCGTCGAAACTCATTCCTCGTTTTGCAGCGGCATCCTTTTGTGATGAGGAACGAAGAGCAAAAGATATAGCGGAAAGCGGGATTAGCTCCAAACTTTAAACCGTTTTGATGGACTTCATCGCGGTCATTGCCTGACGTAGTTTTCTGCCGACAATTTCTACGGGATGATTTCTCAAAATATCGTTCACGTGAACTAATTGGGCGTTGTCAACCGACGCATTTTTTCCTTCGTTGAAGTCTTTTCCGACCAAATCTGTGTCCACCGACTTCATAAAATCCGCCAGCAAAGGTTTGCAAGCTTGGTCGAAAAGGTAACAGCCGTATTCTGCGGTGTCGGAAATCACACGATTCATTTCGAAAAGTTTTTTTCTTGCGATAGTATTGGCAATCAAAGGTGTTTCGTGAAGTGACTCATAATAAGCAGATTCCGGTTTGATTCCAGCTTCGACCATCGTCTCGAAAGCCAACTCAACGCCGGCTCTGATGAATGCTGACATCAAGAGATAATTATCAAAATATTTCTGCTCATCGATTTTTACATCGCCTGCAGGTGTTTTTTCGAAAGCTGTTTCTCCTGTTTCTGCTCTCCATTTCAATAAGTTTGCATCGCCATTTGCCCAATCTTCCATCATTGTTTTAGAAAATTCGCCGGAGATGATATCGTCCTGATGTTTTTGGAAAAGTGGACGCATAATGTTTTTCAATTCCTCGGACAATTCGAAAGCTTTGAGTTTTGCAGGATTTGAAAGTCTGTCTAACATTCCACTCACACCACCGTGTTTTAAAGCTTCTGTAATGACCTCAACACCGTACTGAACCAATTTGGAAGCGTAACCTGCATCGATTCCTTTCTCGACCATTTTGTCGAACGAAAGGATAGAACCGGTTTGCAAAAGTCCACACAAAATGGTTTGCTCACCCATTAAATCGGACTTCACCTCTGCAACAAATGATGATTTAAGAACTCCGGCTTTGTGACCGCCAGTTCCCACACAGTAGGCTTTTGCTTCTGCCCAACCTTTGCCTTGATGGTCATTTTCGGGATGAACGGCAATCAAAGTCGGAACACCGAAGCCACGCAGATATTCGGCACGAACTTCAGAACCCGGACACTTTGGAGCGACCATAATTACCGTGATATCTTTACGGATTTGCATCCCTTCCTCCACAATATTGAAACCGTGAGAATAGGATAAGGTTGCGCCTTCTTTCATCAAAGGCTGAACGGCATTGATTACAGAAGTATGTTGTTTGTCGGGTGTCAAATTGATGACCAAATCTGCTGTCGGAATCAATTCTTCGTAAGTGCCGACTTTGAAATTATTGTCGGTTGCATTTTTCCAGGAATCTCGCTTTTGGTCGATGGCTTCCTGACGCAATGTGTAGGAAATATCCAGTCCGCTGTCTCGCAGATTCAGACCTTGATTCAGACCTTGAGCGCCACATCCTACCACTACGATTTTCTTTCCTTTCAAAGCGGAAACGCCGTCAGAAAACTCTGAACTGTCCATAAAATCTGCCTGTCCCAACTGATGCAACTGGTCTCTGAGTGATAATGTATTGAAATAATTTGCCATTATATTTTTATTGTTGATAAATGATTATTGATAAATGATTAGAATTTTGAACACAAAGCGCACAAAGATTTTTTTAATTCGATGTTTTAAATTCACTAATGCGCTTACGCTTAGATAAGTTTTTTTATTTACATTGTGAAAACGTCGTCTCGTTTGTCCAGGAATTCGTTTTCTACGATTTCGGCGGAAGGTTCTCTTTTTTCGAATTCGAGGACTTTGTCGTGGATTCCTCTGCTGTTTTTGATAATGGCGATTCTTGCGCCGCGTACAAATTCGATGAGACCGTATTTGTTGAGTTCTTCGGTCAGTCGGTCTATTTCTTCACGATGTCCTGCTGTTTCGAAAACGATGTAATCCTGACGAATCACAACTGTAGATGCGCCGTATTGACGAAGCAATCTTTCTACGTAAACCTTTTCTGTGACGACATTTGCAGGAACTTTATAAAGTGCCTGTTCCTGCCAGACAATCTCGTCGTCTGTATTGAAGTAGGCTTTCATAATGTCAATCTGCTTCTCTAGTTGTCTGCAAAGTTTTCTTACGACCTCATCATTTTCATTAATGACAATCGTGAATCTGTGAATGCCATCAACTTCGGAAGGTGATGTATTCAGACTCTCGATATTGATTTTTCTGCGTGAGAAAATCCCTGATATTCTACCGATTAATCCTACAGAATTTTCGGTGTATAATGTGATGGTAAATTCTTGTTTTTCCATTTGTTTTTTATTGATTCCGTAATTGATTCCATAGGTTTCACCTACGGCTACTGATATTGAACCCTTTCGGGTTCTTATTGATTGAAATTTATTTTAAACGAATTTCAGAAACTGATGAACCCTGCGTTACCATTGGGAATACGTTGTTTTCTTTTCCCACCATTACTTCCAGAAGATAGGCGCCGTCGTGGTTCAGCATTGTTTCTAAGGCAGGTTTCAGACCTTCTCTATCCGAAATCCTTTGTCCATCAATGTAGTAAGCTTTGGCAACTGCGACAAAATCCGGGCTTGTGATATTCACGAAAGAATAGCGTCTCTCATTGAACAATTGCTGCCACTGTCTCACCATTCCCAGGAATTCGTTGTTGAGAATCATAATTTTGACTTTAGCTCCGAACTGCATAATCGTTCCCAATTCCTGCAGCGTCATTTGAAATCCGCCATCTCCGATAATAGCAACCACTGTTTTTTCCGGTGCCCCGTACCAAGCTCCGATTGCAGCTGGCAAACCAAATCCCATTGTTCCCAAGCCGCCAGATGTCACCCAGGATTTTGATTGGTTAAACTTCGCATACCTACTTGCAACCATCTGATGCTGACCAACATCTGTCGCAACAATTGCATCTCCATCTGTTAGTTCATTTAACACTTTGATGACCTCTCCCATTGTCAACACTTCAGTTGATGGATCGAGTTCCTCCTGAATGACTTCTTTGATCTCTTCTTTTTCCAACTCCCGGAATTCATTTAACCAAGCTGAGTGGTCATTTTCTTTGAGAAGTGCGGTCAACATTGGTAAAGTCTTTTTGCAATTTCCCCAAACCGGAACTGTGGTTTTCACATTTTTATCGATTTCGGCTGGGTCAATATCAAGGTGAATGATTTTAGCCTGTTTCGCATACTTATCCAGACGTCCAGTCACCCGGTCATCGAAACGCATTCCGACTGCAATCAGAACATCGCATTCGTTGGTCATAACATTTGGGGCGTAATTGCCGTGCATTCCCAACATTCCCACGTGTAACGGATGAGTTGTTTCCAAGGCGCTTAATCCCATAACAGTTGCTGCTGCGGGAAGATTGGTTTTTTCAATAAACGCTTTGAATTCCTCTTCCGCTTGTCCCAAAATCACACCTTGTCCGAAAATAACGAATGGTTTTTTGGCTTGATTAATAAGTTCTGCAGCCTGCTCGATATATTCGTTCCTGATTTCCGGTTCAGGACGATAACTTCGGATGTGATTGCATTTTTTGTAACCTGAATATTCAAATAATTGCATTTGAGCATTTTTGGTGATATCAATTAGAACCGGACCTGGACGACCTGTGCTTGCGATGTGAAATGCCTTGGCAATCGCTTCGGGAATTTCCGTTGCATCAGTGACTTGATAATTCCATTTTGTGACTGGTGTTGTGATATTGATGACATCCGTTTCCTGAAAAGCATCTGTTCCCAAAAGCGAGGCAAAAACCTGACCTGTGATACAAACAATCGGATTACTATCAATCATTGCATCCGCCAAACCTGTCACCAAATTGGTGGCGCCAGGACCACTTGTTGCAAACACAACACCCGTTTTCCCGGAAGTTCTCGCAAATCCCTGAGCTGCGTGGATTGCACCTTGCTCGTGACGAACCAAAATATGTTTTAGTTTGTCGGAATAGTCGTATAAAGCATCATAGATTGGCATAATTGCACCACCCGGATAACCGAAAATGGTATGCACATCTTCCTGCAACAATGCTTCTAAAACAGCTTTTGAACCAGCGATTTCTATGGCTTTCTGAGAATCTGATTCTGTGTTTTCTATTTTTGAAATGGTGTCATTCATTTTAAATGTTTTTTTATTTCTACCATAGTTTTAACTATTGATATTGAACCCTTTGGGTTCTGATTGATTTTATTTCATTTTTTCCATAGGTTTCACCTACGGCTATTAATATTAAACCCTTCAGGTTCTGTTACGATTTTGTTTCATTTCTTCCATAGGTTTCACCTACGGCTACTGATATTGAATCCTTCGGATTCTTTTTGAAAATATTATTTTGGAACGCAATACGATTGCAGCCCGGCCTGAACGGAAATCCTTTTTTGCGTGCTAATCAAGTTATATTTAAACTGAAATCGTCTGCAAAAAAGATTGAATTCGTCGAACCACTCCGTTAGGTTTGGGAGTGGAGGACGGAAATAGCTGCCCAAAATAATATTTCATTCATTATAATTTTACAAATCGGTGACGCAACCTTGTGATGCATCGGCGACAGACTTGGCATATTTGTAAAGCACGCCTCGTTTCACCTTATAATCCGGCTGTTGGAACTCGGCTTTTCTTTTGGCAATTTCTTCGTCTGAGAGAAGTGCATTGATGGTATTTTTGTCAGCATCCAGTTCTATCACATCGCCATCTTTTATCAAGCCAATCAATCCTCCGGCAAAGGCTTCCGGCGTGATATGACCGACAACGAAACCGTGCGTTCCTCCGGAAAATCTGCCATCTGTAATCAAGGCTACATTTTTACCGAGACCAGAACCCATCAAAGCTGAAGTTGGTTTGAGCATTTCCGGCATTCCGGGAGCGCCTTTTGGACCTTCGTTTTTGATGACGACGACATTTCCTTCCTGGATCTTTTTGTCTTCGATACCTTTGATGAATTCTTTTTCACCGTCAAAAACAATCGCTGTTCCTTTGAAATAATCGCCTTCTTTGCCTGTAATCTTTGCAACAGAGCCTTTCTCGGCAAGATTTCCGTACAGAATTCTGATATGACCTGTCGCTTTGATTGGGTCTTTGATATCGTGAATGATATTTTGTTGTCTATCGATAATAGAAGTGACGTGTTCCAGATTTTCCGCAATGGTTTTCCCAGTTACAGTTAAGCAATCGCCGTGAAGCAAGCCTAAATCCAATAGATATTTCATCACAGCAGGAACACCGCCAACATTGTGAAGGTCTTCCATCAGATATTTTCCGCTTGGTTTTAAGTCAGCTAAAAATGGTGTTTCATCGCTGATTTTTTGGAAATCATCCAAAGTCAAATCGTAACCAATTGATTTTGCGATTGCAATAAAATGTAGAACTGCATTGGTACTTCCACCCAAAATCATAATTAATCTCAAAGCATTTTCGAAGGCTTTTGGTGTCATTATATCGGATGGTTTGATGTCTTTTTCCAAAAGGATTTTTACATAATGACCAGCGAACTTGCATTCTTCCTTTTTCTCTTTGCTTAAAGCTGGATAAGATGAAGAATATGGCAAACTCATTCCGAGTGCTTCGATTGCGGAAGCCATTGTGTTTGCTGTGTACATTCCGCCACACGCACCGGCGCTTGGACAGGAATTTTTTATCACACCTTTGAAGTCTTCGTCAGAAATTTTCCCTGCGATTTTATTTCCCAAAGCTTCGAAAGCTGAAACGATGTTCAAATCCTGAGCTTTGTAATGTCCAGGCGCAATACTTCCGCCATAAACCATAATTGAAGGTCTATCCAATCTAGCCATCGCCATCAAAGAACCCGGCATATTTTTGTCGCAACCCGGAACGGTAATCAGTCCGTCGTAATATTGTCCTGCGCAAACCGCTTCGATAGAATCTGCGATGATGTCACGGCTTACAAGCGAATAACGCATTCCGTCGGTTCCGTTGGTCATTCCGTCGCTGATTCCGATGGTGTGGAACATCAATCCCACTAAATTTTGTTCTTTGACTCCCTTTTTTACAATCTCAGCAAGACCATTCAGGTGCATATTGCAAGTGTTGCCGTCGTAGCCCATACTTGCGATCCCGATCTGTGCTTTGTCGAAATCTTCTTCTTCGAAACCAATTCCGTAAAACATCGCCTGAGTGGCTGGTTGCGTGGGGTCTTTTGTAAGCGTTTTCGAATATTTATTAAGTTCTACGTTACACATATTGCAAGTCTGTTTTTAAATAAGAATAATCTTCTTCTAACACCAAATGACGGTAAGCTTGTTGGACTTTGGAGGCTAAACTCTCTTCCCAATTCAGTTTGAAAGGAACATCATCAAGAGAACCCAATGCTACAATCTCGGCTGCAGTTCCACAGAAAAAACCGGCATCTGCGCCTTTCATTTCTTCCGGTTTGAAGAGTTTTTCCTCGTAAGGAATTCCCAGTTGGTCGCAGATTTCGAAAACTGTCGCTCGTGTGATTCCGGGAAGAATACTACCTTTTGCAGGCGTGAAAAGTTTGCCGTCTTTTTCGAAGAAGATATTGGCACCAGAACTTTCGGCTACATTTCCGTCCGCATCGAGAACCAGAGCTTCATCAAAACCTTTATCCTTAGCTTCCTGACAAGCTAAAATCGAGTTCACATAATGACCGCTTACTTTTGCTTCAACTTTGAAAGCCTTTGGATTTGGACGTTCAAATGATGATGTCATAATTCTCATTTGATTGGCCATATAACCATTATCCCAATTCCAAACCTCGATGACGAGATAACTTTTTTGTCCTTTTGACAAGGCCATATTTGGAGAACAAATAACCAGCGGACGGATGTATGCGTTTGATAAATTATTAATTTCCAATAATTTGTACGTTGCATCCACCATTTCTTCGGTAGAATAGTCGAAAGGCATCATCATCGTTTGGGCAGACCTTCTCAGTCTGTCGTAATGCTCTTCAGCTTTGAAAATCTTGGTTCCGTTTGCGGTTTTATAAGATTTAATCCCTTCGAAAACAGCATAGCCGTAGTGTAACGATTGACCGTACAAATCGGTCTTGGCATCTTTTGCTTTTACATATTCCCCATCAAAAAAGAGAACACTGTCGTCATTGTAATACATTTTGTATCGATTTTATTTTTGTTTGTTATATTGATGAAAATAAAAAACCATCCTCGTGGTGAGAATGGTCTGTATTATTTCAAATTCAATAATTAGTACAAGCCATCACTCACCACCGGAATCCGATAATGACAAGAATGACAAGAATAATGATTGTGCTATTCATCTGTTTGTTTTCAACGGTACAAATATATAAACTAATTCCAATAAACGTTGGTATTTTCACAAAAAATTCTTTTTAAAAGTATCGAAAACCCACACAATATTGATTTTTATACGATATTCATCAAAACAAAAATTAGAGATAAAGTATTGATTTTCAATTTGTGAAAGCTTTAGAAATTACGATGTCTAAAATTTGAGTTTGGTTATCGGTTTTTCGAATTAATATTCAAATTGATGGATATTAGGATTGAAAAAATATAGATATACAGTGCTAGAATATAAAACAATATCGTGAGAATGTAAAAGTAACCTGCTGAAAGTGAAAACTAATATGTAAGAATATAAGACAAAACTGCAGAAAGTAAAAACTAAATTGTGAGAATATACAATAACATCGTAACAATATAAAACAACATCGACATAATGTAAAACAAAACTGTAGAAAGTGAGAACTAATCTGTAAGAATGTGAAAAGTTGTAGAATATTTTTGTTTTATGCCATAGATTTAATCTTGTTCCATAGGTTTCACCTACGGCTACTGATATTGAATCCTTCGGATTCTCTGTAAAAACGAAAAATCCACCGAGCGGTGGATTTTATATTTAGAAATTAATTGGTTGAAATTAAAAATGAACCTGTTGGATTTCTTCTTCAATTTCTTTAGGTGTTTCTTCCTGAGATTTGATGAAAATCAAAGTAATCAAAGCGCCTAACAACATACAAGCACCACCTACGACTACGTAATCAATCGCCATATTTCCAAAAATTTTTGAAACGATTGGTCCTCCGAAAACACCGTTGATGATTTGCGGAACGACAATGAAGAAATTGAAAATCCCCATATAAACGCCCATTTTTCTTTGTGGAATTGCATCAATCAACATTGCATAAGGCATTGCCAGAATACTTGCCCAAGCAAATCCCAATCCTACCATCGATATCCAAAGCATCGAAGTATCTTTAATAAAATACATAGAAATCAATCCCAAACCACCACTCGCCAAAGCCAAAGCGTGGGTTTGTTTTTTTCCAATCGCTTTAGCAATCGGCGTTAACAAAAATGCAAATGGAATTGCGAAGAGATTATAAAGTCCGAACAAATGTCCTGTCAAATCGCCGGCTTTGTTGAATTCAACAGACTTGGTATCTTCCGGAGACAGTCCGAAATGATGCGTCGCCAAAGCACTGGTGGTGAAAACCCACATTGTAAAAAGTGCGAACCAAGAGAAGAACTGTACTATTCCCAATTTCTTCATCAGGTTTGGAATGTTCGCAAAATCCTTGAACATATCAGAGAATTTGGAATGTTCTTCGACAACATCTTTTCCACCTTCGAATTCTGCAAATTCCTGTGGTGAATATTCTTTGGTTGTGAAAATCGTATAAAGAATCGAAATAATCAGAACTGTTGCTCCAACGTAGAAAGCGTAAATCACATTATCTGCCACGTAGCCTTCCGGTGCAACATTAGAAACACCTAATTTCGTCAGCCAGTTTGGCATTTCTGAACCGATAACAGCTCCGATACCAATCAAAATAGTTTGGATAGAAAACCCTAAAGTTCCCTGATGTTTCGGTAACATATCACCGACCAAAGCTCGGAAAGGTTCCATTGCAATGTTGACAGAAAAGTCCATCATCGCCAGGAAAATAACGGCAAGCAACAAAACATTGGCCGCAATCATATGCGTTACCGAAGCGGCATTTGGAAGGAGAACCAATCCAATCGCACAGAGAATGGCACCAATCAAAAAGTACGGTTTTCTACGGCCAAGCGGACTCCAGGTGTTGTCGCCCATATGACCGATGATTGGCTGAACAATCAATCCTGTAACAGGCGCTACCAACCAAAACCACGACAGTTCGTGGACATCAGCACCAAGGTTTGCGAGAATACGGCTCGCGTTTCCGTTCTGTAATCCAAAAGCCATCTGGATGCCCAAAAATCCCATACTCATATTGATAATCTGAGCGATGGAAAGATTTGGTTTTATACGTTTTGTAAATATCGTATTACTTTGTTTTGATATCATTTTGTGATTTTTAATTTTTGAATTAAAGCATCTTCAATTGGTGCTTTGATTTTGGTCACTTCGTCCACCACTTCATTTGGAACTGTTACCGAAAGAACGTATTGTTTCACTTTCCATTTTCCTCCAACTTTTTCGACAACGCCGGAACCTCTGCAGATTTTCATTTGGGTATCAAGGATTTCATCAAACCAAGCGTAATTTCCGTCTTTGCTGAAATAGATATTTCGTTTCAACGATTTGAAATTCCACGTTGTTTTCTTGTCGAAAAATGGTTTTGCCCAATCTTTGAATTCCTTTTTGTTCCAGACTTCAGTTGCGTCTGTTCCAATGAAAGTGGATTCTTCCGCAAAACAATCGAAATATTTATCGAAATCTGCATTGCCTGCAAATGTGTTGAAATCATCCAGCAATTTGTTGACATTCTTCTTCTGAACATTCTCGTAGAAGCCTTTTTTCTGGGCAGAAAGTGAACCTGAAAATATTAAAAACGTCAGGATGAAAAGTGAAACTATTTTTTTCATTTTAATTTTATTTAAGCTCTAAAATTAATGAAGATTTTCCAGCGACAGACAAATTTGTTTTCAAATCGAAATCTTTGTCAGATAGAATATCTTTTCCTTTTGTGAAATTTTTGATACCTTCAGAAAAACGCTTCAAATCTAGGTTTTGATTGTTTTTGTTATTATTAATGACAACCATTACGCGTTTGCTATCTGTATATCGGAAATAAACATACACATTGTCATTCGGGATGTAATGTAAAGTTTTCCCAGAATGGATCGCCTCATTTCCTTTTCTCCAATTCAGGATTTTTTTGGTGTAATCGAAGTATTCGTTTTGAGAAGCTGTTCTGCCTGATTTTGTGAAAGCATTGTTTGCATCACCAGCCCAACCGCCAGGAAAGTCTTTACGAATTTCGCCATCGCCACCATTGTTTTTATCGCCAGCCATTCCGATTTCGGAACCGTAGTACAATTGTGGAATTCCACGAACGGTCAAAATCAAACTCATTGCTAATTTGTAGTCCTCAACTTTTGGGAAAATTTGATTGAATCTGTTCGTATCGTGATTCTCAGCAAAAACCAAAAGATTATTAATATCCGGATAAAGGAAATCATTCGCAAGATTGTCATACACTCGCTGCATCCCAGAATCCCAACCCGCATCTTCTCGGAAAACCTGACCAAGAGCATCGTGCATCGTAAAATCCATAACAGAAGGCAAATAAGAATTGTAGCCTTCAATCGCTGCAATCTTGGAATCCTTTTGCCAATAAGACATTTGCGCCTGATCGTGCATCCATACTTCCCCTACGATGTTGAATTTTGGATATTCGTCCGTGATTTTTTTTGTCCAATCGGCGATTCCTTTTTTATCGTTGTAAGAATAAGTATCCACACGGAAACCGTCTAAGCCAGCATATTCTATCCACCAAATCGCATTTTGAGCCATATAGTTCACCACCATAGGATTAGATTGATTCATATCTGGCATTGTGGTATCAAACCAACCGTCCATACACGCTGCTTCATCTACTTTTGAGGCGTTGGTATCAAATTGAGTCGTCATTCTATAATTACTTCTTTGGAAACCATCTTTTCCGCCAGCCCAATGGTGAATCCAATCTTTTGCAGGCAAATCTTTGATAATCCAACTTTTTGAACCCCAATGGTTTGTGACGTAATCCATCACAAGTTTCATTTTTCTTTTGTGAAGTTCGTCTGCCAAATTTTTGTAATCCTCGTTAGTTCCGTATCGTGGATCGATTTTGTAATAATCGCTTTGGGCGTAACCGTGATAAGAAAAACTTGGCTCGTTGTCTTCCAGCAAAGGCGTGTTCCAAATCGTTGTAATTCCTAATTCTTGCAGATAATCCAGATTTTTTACGATTCCTGCAATATCTCCACCGTGGCGACCGCCGGTTTTGCTTCTGTCTGCTTTTTCCGCAGTGTCTGGCGTGTTATCATTTTTCGGATTTCCATTGGCAAAACGGTCTGGCATAATGAGATACATCACATCGGAAGACGTGTAAGAATCTCTGTTTGCCGAGTTTTGTTGTCTTTGCTTGAATTCGTAATCGATGGTTTTAACGGTTTTGTTTCCGTTTTTGAAGTTCAATTTTGTTTTTCCAGGTTGAACGCCGTTTGTATCAATGGTTACAAAAAGGTAGTTTGGATTTTCTACTTTTTTGACTTCTTTGATTTTGATTCCGGTTGAGAATTCTGGTTGAAGATTTTGAATATCTTTTCCGTAAACTAATAATTGAAGTTCAGGATTTTTCATTCCGCTCCACCAAAATGCCGGTTCTACTTTCTGAACCTGAGAGTAGAAAATGGAAGAAAAAACGAGAGCAGAAATTGTTATTATCTTTTTCATAATGTCAATTTTTTAAGTGAATATTTTTTAAGGTCTATTTAAAATTAAGATTTATGTTGATTGTTCAATCGTTAAACTGATGAATTGTTAAATTGTTACATTAATTTCGTTTCTTTTGGCGATTTTATTTGCGAGCCAACTTACATAGAATAATTGGAAACTGTGGTAGATCATTACTGGTAATAAAAATAACACTTTTTGGTCGTCTGGAATTCCTAAAACCAAGAGAAACAAACTCCCGTGAACTAGCGATTTTTTGGAACCACAGAATGTTGTTGTGATGACATCTTTCCGTTTGAAGTTAAGTTTTTCTGCGATGAATTTCAGAATGTAATAAGTAGCGAAAAACAAAAAGACAACGCTAAACGCTAACGCCAAGAATACAAATGAAGGTACCGCAATGAAGATATTTTCCACAAAAGCGTGCGAGAAACTCTCGTAAACGATTAATAAAATTATTAATCTGTCAAATTCTGAAATGACATTCGCATATTTCGTTACCCACTTTTTGAAGATTGGATTGAGCAAAACGCCTAAAATAATCGGTAACAAAACTTTGAGCAATAATTGTTGAATGATCTCGCCTTGGTCGCCCGATTCTCCATTTTTGATTAGGAAAAAACTCATCAAAAGTGGTGTCATTACAATTCCGATAATTCCTGAAATCGAAGCATTGAAAATCGCTGACGTGACATTTCCTTTTGCGATGGAAACCATTACGACGGACGATGAAACCGTAGAAGGCAAACTTGCCAAAAAGAAAACGGAAAGCCAAATATTGTAGTAAGGCGTATCTTTCAAAAACGGATAAAACATCAACGCCAACAGCGGAAAAATAATGAAAGTTCCCGACTGAATCAGCAAATGCAGTTTCCAATTGGAAATATCTTTTACGACTTCTTTTAGATTTAGTTTGAGTCCATACAAGAGAAAAATCCCTGCAATTCCCCAATCTATGAATCCGGCCAGATTAAAATATTGATTATAAGATTCGTGGAACGGAATAAGTTTCGCCAACACGACCATTCCTATCAGAAGTAAAAGAAAGGTATTTTGTTTGTTGAAAATTTTGGAAATCCAGTTCATTTTTGGTTGATGGTTGACAGTTGATGGTTGATTGTTTTTAATCAGTATTCTGTGAACAATTTATTGTTGAATAATGGAAAAAAGTTTGGCAAAGCTTTAAACAACATTTCGCACCTTAGGAGCTTTGGATGTATGTATTTTTTTTCTACCAACATATCGCAACTTCGTTGCTTATTAATAAAAACTTTGTCAAAGATTTGAAACTTTGACAAAGTGTTAATTGGTTTTGGAAACCCATAGCCCCGATTGTAGCGGTTACCCCACAGCAAGCCTTGGGAAAAGCTTTGGCGCGAGGAGTAATAGCGGAAAGCGGGAAATAGCTCCTCCTCACCCCAGTCCTCTCCAATGGAGAGGGAGTTGAGAGGGAATATTTATTTTACGGGTTTCAGGGAAATGGCGTAACCACCGCTTCTTACCAAATGGATTGGCAATTTTGTTTTGCTGTCCACTGTTTTTTTGTAGATTTTGTAACTCTGCGGATTGGTGATGTAATCGGCATCTTTTCCGTCTTCGTAAACTGTTGCTTCGTACTTTCTGCCTTTGTCTAGGAACGAGAAATCTACGGTGTAATCTCTGGCATTTTCATCTGTGATGCCTCCTACAAACCAGTTGTCTGTTCCTTTTGCTTTTCTTGCTGTGTGAACATATTCGCCTGGTTCTGCAGACAATATTTTGGTATCATCCCAATCTGCGGCCACATCTTTGATGAACTGGAAAGCGTCCATATGTTTTGCATAATTTTCTGGCAAATCTGCCGCCATCTGCAAAGGCATATACATCGTCACGTAAAGTGCCAACTGCTTTGCCAACGTGGTTTTCACGAAACGTTTGTCGCCTGGGAAGTAGTAATCTAACTTGGTTTGGAAAATACCCGGCGTGTAATCCATTGATCCGCCCATCCATCTCGTAAATGGCAAAATAACGTGGTGATCTGGATTGTTTCCTCCGAAGGCATCATATTCCGTTCCACGCGCTGCTTCTGCAGAAATCCAGTTTGGATAAGTTCTGCTTTCTCCGCCCGGACGTACAGATTCGTGAGAGTTGACCATAATTTTGTACTCGTTTGCTTTCTCAGCAATTCTGTAATAATGGTTGTTGGTCCATTGCGAATAATGGTGCTCGCCTCTTGGAATGATGTCGCCCACATAGCCTGTTTTCACAGATTTGTAACCGTATTTGTTCATCAATTGGAAAGCCTTGTCTGCCCATCTTTCGTAGTTTGTTGCAGAGCCAGAAGTCTCGTGGTGCATTATCAAATCTACGTTTTTGGAATGTGCGTAGTCATTCAACATTTTGATATCGAAATCCGGATAAGGCGTGATGAAATCGAAAACGAACTCTTTGGAATGTCCAAACCAATCTTCCCAGCCTGTGTTCCAGCCTTCTATCAACAAGCCTTGGAAACCGTTTGCAGAAGCGAAGTCGATGTATTCCTTAACTTTTGTATTGTTTGCCGCGTGTTTTCCGTTGGGTGTCAGTTTTGAGAAATCGGTTTTATCGATGTGGACATTTTCTGCTGTGGAATATGCCCATTGGGATTTTCCGATGATCATTTCCCACCAAACGCCCATATATTTGGTTGGTTTGATGTAAGAAGTGTCTTTGTATTTTGTAGGCTCGTTCAGATTGAACATCATTTTGGAATCCATTACCACCTCAGCTTTTGGCGAAACGATGATGGTTCTCCAAGGCGTAGTAGATGGTGTTTGAACGTAAGCTTTTGCGCCTTGTCTGTCAGCCGTCAAATGCGTTTTGAATTTGAAATTCTGAGCATCTACTTCCAAATGAGAAGCCGGATAATCCAGAACTGCAGCTTCACCAACGTTTACGTAAAGCGGTTCTTTGCCTTCCTTTTTCAACATCAAAGGTGACTGAACTGCATTTTTGATCAAAGTTTGAGACGCATTTGAGTCATAAGCTTTTGGCCATTGCGTTGGAATCTCGGAGATTTTTGTGGTTTGGTATTGATATTCCTGAGAATCGTAATCCGCAACAATCCACCAAGCTTTCATATCCGTTGGAAAATCGATTTCGGAATCTTCTTCTCTGATTACGAAATAGTTAAGGTTTTTCTGTTGAGGAAATTCATATCTGAAGCCTAAACCGTCATTGAACAATCGGAATTTGATGATAATATTCCTGTCGGAAGAAGTTTGATTTAATGTTAATGCTAACTCATTATAATTATTTATATAATCTTTCTTTTCGCCAAGAATTGGTTGCCAAGTTTCGTTTTTGGAATCTCTTTTTTCGGCAGTTTTTGTGAAGCCATTATTGAGGTCGAAACTTGCATCTTCCGGTTTTGCAATCTCGGAAGCGAACTTGATAGACGAATCTTTGAACAGTCTAATTCCTAATTTTGAATCTTCTACTACGACACTTCCGTTATACTTTAAATTATAAACTGGAACGCCGTTTTTCAGTTGGAAATTCATCTCAAATTTTCCGTCTGGAGATTTTAGACTTTGGGCATAAACTCCATTAAACATCATAGTAAGCAAAGCTGCTCCAATGGTGAATTTTTTCATTTGACTAAATTTATTTCTAAGGTTTATATATGATTACAATATAAAAAAAGTGTTGCACATTGGCAACACTTTTACACATTAATATGTTAAATATTACAGCTGTGTCACTGTATATTTTCCAGTTTTGATATCAACTATTATTCTGAAGAAATTGTTCCCTCCGTCGTACTTGATGTTACCACCTTTTGGTGCTAAGTATCCTGTATTTCCAGCGCCAGCAATATTTCCCCATTCGAGATCTCCCCAAGAAAGCTGACCAATGAATTTGAATTCTGAAGCATCCGCCAATTGACCAATGTATTCGAATTTACCATTTCCAAGTGGACTAAATGGAAGAGCTGTTTCCGCAGTCCAATTGTTGACAGTTCCAACAATGTAAAGGTTAGCAACATCCCAAGCTGGAATAGAAGAAGGCGTAACTGTCAAAGATTTCGCATCGACATTGATTACCATTTTGTACATTCCCGCAGTTCCAGTGAATTTCATATTCTCATCACCAGAAGATTTTTCGATGTTTGAAGAAACCGTTTTGAAATACTTGTAGTTATCTTTGATACCAGCAGCATCGATACTATAGTTCAATGGATTCCAATCTGCTTGTCCCAAAAATCTGAATTCATTTGGCTCCAAGTAAGTATAGATTTCTGAAACATTATCGTGCTTATACAAATTGATAGAAGTTACAGCATCCCAACCCGCAGCTGACGCACCACCCACTAAATAGAAGTCCGGATAAACCGCTTGGTAAGTTGTAATAGTTGTAGCTACCACATTTGAAACTTCAGTTCCCATTTCTACTCTCAAATATAATGGATGAGCTGTATTTCCCGCAAATCCTGCATCCAAAAGTTTTGTATTTAGATCACCAAGTGTTGTTGTTAAGCTGTTTGTAGAAGAAGTTCCTAAAACAATTTTGGTTGCAAAATCTTCTGTAGCAGAAAGAACAACTGAATATTCTCCTGCGTCTTTAACTTCCCAAATTATTGTGAAAGGATTATCTTTACTCTCGTCTGTAATAACGTTTGCACCCAAACCAGCATCAAAAAGTCTGAAGCTAGCTTCTTGGGTTTTCCAATCTCTGTCGGCCTCGTTGTCACAAGCAATCAGAATTGCAGAAACAAAAAGAGAAGCCAAGATTAATTTTAATATATTTTTCATAAATGTTTATTAATAAATTAAAAATTCCAATGAGTTATGGCTTAACTGGAATTACTGAATAATCACCTGTCGTATCATTAAAATAGATGTTATAAGTCCATTCTGATGTTAATGGAATCTCTGGACCATCAATTGTTGTAATTCCGAAGAATTCAGAGTTTGATCCCCAGCTTACAGCATCCGACTTGAATTTGAACTTACCTCCTTTTAAAACTACATTGTTTGCTGTCCAAACGTGCGGATCAAAAGTAGATTTGGTTAAAGCCTTATCTGCGTCACCCGTAGAAGTTCCGTTTATAACCATAGAAGTATAGGTAGTTGTAGGCGGAGTGATTGCTACAAATGTATAAGTAAGTGCTGAAGTATCAACAGTTAATTTATAAAAGCCATCTGCAGCTACAGTAATATTCCCTGAACCTCCATCTTGGCTAAGAACACCTGCAGAAGCGCCTAATCCCCACTGTGGATCCCATTGTCCTTTGTCTCTTACCAATTTGAAACCTCCAGTTTTGAAGAAACCTGTGTAAGTATATTTACTACTTTCTGATGTTTTCATCAATGGATACATTTTCAAGTTATCTCCAGCATTTGCCCATTCGCCAGCCGTTGCATCTCCAATAAGATAAAGATCTGTGTAAGCGTATGTTGGACTTGCCAAATAAGGCGTTACCATCATATTTGTAACGTTGGAATATTGTTTCATATCTCCGCTACCTACGAAGGAAGCAATTCTTAAAAACAATTTCTGAGAAACATAAGGCACGAAATTAATTTCTTTTACGCCCTCGTTTAGTTCTTGGGTCGTAAAACTTGCGTAATTCTGTGATTGTGCAGTAGATCTCAAGTTGTGGAAATCTGCAAAAGATTCTGTCCCACTGATTTGCACTTCGTACTTTGTTTCTACCGGCACTGTGTAAGCCGCATTTTCCCAACGAACAGTAAGAGCTGGAGTTGCAGGTGCATTAGAATTAAGAATAAGATTCTGTGCAGAAAGATCCATCACGATAGGAGCCGATTCATCTCCAATCGTTACCAATTCACGATCCTCACAAGAAACCAGACCTAAGGTCGCAGTAACTGCTAGAACGGAATGTTTGAATATATTATTTTTCATTGTATTCTAAAAATTAATTTGATTAATAACCAGGATTCTGTTTAAGATTTCTATTCACCACCAAATCATTATTTGGGATTGGGAATAGGTTACGGTATTCACCTACAGCAACACCATCTTTCACATTACCTTTCCAAGGCCACAAGTAAGCGGAAGAAGTAAATTTACCATAACGGATAAGATCTGTTCTTCTTGTCATCTCCCAACCCAATTCTCTGGATCTCTCATCAAGGATGAAATCAAGATTAATTACTGAAACTGGAGATGCGCTTGCTCTTGTTCTTAAAGCGTTTACATAGCCTAAAGCCGTATCAACGCTACCTCCACCACCTCTTAGAGCAGCTTCTGCATACATTAGATAAACATCAGCTAATCTGTACAATGGAAGATCTGTATCTACTCTTCCTGGATCTTTACCTGGCGCACCCGCACTTGTAAGATTTTTATATTTAATGTAGGCATAACCATCATTGAAGTTACCTAGATCATTGATTTCAAGAGTTTGTCCGTCTGTATGGAAGCGTCCTCTTTTATCTGTTGCTTCAAATTTGTTTACGAAAGCTTTTGTAGTTCTTAGACCACCCCAACCTCCGCTTACACCAAAGTCAGCAGGTTTCATAGATCCACCAATTGCAGCACAAACTAAATATGTAGTTCCCCCATTAGTCTGCGTTCTTGCTCCATCGTAAGCTATTGAGAAGATATTCTCAGGATTATTGATGTTATTATCAGCTAAAAATAGATTTGCAAAAGAAGGATTAATACTATAACCAGCTCCAATTACTTTTTCACAATTTGCGATTACATCTGCGTTTCTTTCGGTACCATTGTACACTTTCGCATTCAAATACAAACGTGCCAACAAACTCCAAGCTGCTGCTTTGTCTAATCTTCCATATTCATTAGATCTTGGTGCTTTCAATTCTGCTTCAGCTTCTTTAAGTTGAGTTTCTACGTAATTGAAAAGATCAGCTCTCATAATCTGCTGCGGAAGACTTCCCAAAGTAGTTTCATCTACAAATGGTACATTTCCGTACATATCCAAAAGGTGATAATAGGATTGAGCTCTTAAGAATTTCGCTTCTGCTCTCATTGCTTTCGCTTCGTCTAAGTTAGCTCCAGAAATACCATTACTACTTAACATTGCATCGGTCGTATTTCTAATGAACTCATTACAGTAAGCAATTTCTGTATAGATTCTGAAATACATTGCATTATTGAACTCGTTTGCAGGAGTCCAAGTCATCTTATGAAATTCGTGTAATGTCCCATCATTCCAACCAATTACTGCCTCATCTGTAGTGATAACCTGCATTGTGTATAGCAAACGCGTGTAGATAGAAAAACCACCATCGATGCCTGAAATATCACCGTTACCATCGCCACCATCTTGTCCACCTACAGCTATACCGCCGTACAATTTGGCTAGAATGTTTTTATAATTATTAAAGTCTTTATATAAACTTGCAGCCGTAATCTCTGTTATAGGCTCTTGTTTTAAATCATCGATACAAGATGACAGGGAAAGAGATAATGATAATACAGAAGCTGCTACTATTCCTTTTATTCTAAATTTTTTCATTTTTTTAAAGTATTAAAATTGAAAGTTTAATCCTACTGAGTATATTTTCGGTCTTTGATAAAATCCATTATCAATATTTCCGAAAACTTCAGGATCTACTCCGGAGTAATCTGAAATTACAAATACGTTTTGCGCCATACCATAGACTCTAAGATTTGTTCCTTTATTGAAAACATCTCCAAAGTTGTAACCTAGTGTCAAGTTGTCCATTCTAATAAATGATGCATCTTCTACAAATATATCACTCCAAACTTGCGGTGTTGAAAAGCCATAACCTGCAGAAATACTTGGTATGTTTTGCATGAAATCATTTGTTTGAATACTCTGAATATTAGCTTGAGCTGCAAAATTATTATAAACATAGTTACCCAAAACTGCACGTAGCGAAGTAGAAAGATCCCAATCTTTGTATTTGAATTTTGTAGAGAAACCAAAAGTTGCATCTGGCGTAGTAGATTTGTAGAAGTATTTATCGTCCTTATCTATTTTTCCATCTCCATTTCTATCTGCATAAACGCCTTCTAATGCTTTACCATTTGCATCATATAATTGTTGATAAACAAGGAAAGTGTTAGGTGTTTGTCCAATGGCGTGAGCTTGTACGTTTTGCCCAATACCTCCAATACCACCAGTTTCAATGATATAACCGTCTGCTACATCTTTGAAATATTCTACTTTAGGATTGTAATGTGCTACGTTGAAACTGAAATCCCAATTGAAATCTTGTGTTTTCACAGGATTCACATTGATTAGAAACTCCCAACCGTCGGTTTTCATAGTACCAACGTTTTTATTATTCATATTGCTAAATTCCCCTGCTGGAATCTGAACATAAGCTAACAAATTTTTAGTATCTTTTCTAAACCAATCAATAGATCCGGTAATTCTATTATTGAAAAATCCGAAATCCAAACCAGCATTGGTTGTTTCCGTTGTTTCCCAAGTCAAATTCGAGTTGTACTGAGTTGGACGATACATTTGGTAAAATTGTTCTGCAAAACCGTAAGATGCACTTTGCTGTGAAATGTTGTAAGAAGCAAAAGAGTTGTACCAACTTAATAACTCTGAGTTTCCTGTCTGTCCCCATCCTGCTCTTAATTTCAAATCAGAAACGACATTGGAATCTTTTAAGAAATTTTCTTGTTTAATTTTCCAAGCTCCGGAAGCTGCGGCGAAAGTTCCCCACATATTACCAGTATCTTCTGGATTATTATAAAATCTAGAAGTTCCATCTCTACGTATTGATCCTGTCAAAACATACTTATTAGCAATTGTAAAGATAGCTCTACCATAGAAACTTAACATTACCAATCTACCCTCATAATTGTTTGATGGTGTAGTTGGCTTAGTAGGGTTACCAAAAAAAGTAGTTGCTGCGGGTTTTTTCACATCAAACTGTTGGAATGAATAACCTCCCATCACATCTACCTTAGTATCTATAGCAGAAATATTTTTGACATAATTTAAATATGTTTCTAATAATCTGTTAGACTTTTCCTCTTCATAATCTCTTCTTGTACTGAAGTTTTCAGTTCTTACAACGCCTGCATAATTAGGCAACTCAGTTACAGCACCCGTTCCTTTTTGATAGTCATAACCCACGTTTGCATTCCAATGCAAATCTGGTAAGAAGTGAAATTTATAATCCAATTGCAACCCTCCTATAGCACGAAAAACGGTAGAAAGATCTCTTCTTCCATATAAAGAACCTAGAGGATTGAGAGTAGCATTCACATTATAACCATCGCCAAATTCTCCAGCAGCGTTCGGCAAACGCCATTCCCAGTAGTTATTAACTTCATTACCTCTTGTTGAATAATCGTAAACAGGCTTTGTAGGATCCATTTGCTGAGCAGCACCAATCACGCCTGCATTGAAACGGTTTTCCGTCATCGATCCTTTGAAGTTCGCATTTACGCTTAGGTGGTTATCAAAGAATTTTGGAGTAAGGCTTAATCCTACAGAGGTTCTTCTGAACTCGTTGGTTTTTACAATACCATTTTGCTCTGTGTAACCAAGTGATAATCTATAAGGCAATCCTTTGATACCTCCGGATAATGAAACATTATTATCTGTACCCCATGCTTTTTGATAGATCAAATCTTGCCAGTTTGTATTTGCTGTTCCCAACATATTAATATACTTCTGTTGATCAGCATTTTCTGTAACAAATTTTCTAAATTCATCCGCAGTTAAAACATCTTGATTTCCCATTTTGGTAGAAACCGATGCAACGCTTGAGAAATTAACTTTAAGTTTTCCTGCGGACCCTTTTTTAGTAGTAATTAAAATAACTCCGTTAGAAGCTCTGTTACCATAGATTGCTGCAGCAGAAGCGTCTTTTAAAACATCAAAAGATTCGATGTCATTTGGATTGATAAGTGCTAAAGGATTAGATGCTCCGGAAATACCGCCAAAATCCATTGGAATCCCATCAATTACGATTAAAGGATCGTTACTAGCAGACAAAGACGCACCACCACGGATTCTAATAGTTGCACCAGACCCTGGATTACCTCCATTTCCTGTAACAGTTACACCTGGGGCTTTACCGATAATCAATTGATCTGCAGAAGTAGAACCTCCGTTGAAATCTTTTGAAGTAATAGAAGCAATAGATCCCGTAAGATCCTCTTTCTTCTGCTTACCATAACCAATCAGCACAACCTGCTCGATCTCGGTTTCTTTGCTCACCGTATCTGTGGTTTGTTGTGCATGTAGCATTGATCCAAGCAATAAGAATGCAGGAGCAATTTTTAATACATTATAGTTTCTCACAAAAAATAAATTTTTAAGGTTTAATATTATTTTCTTAATTCAGAATTGTACACAATCCCGTTTTGCAATTTATAAAAATTTCATCATTCTGTTAAAATATTTTTAAATTTTTAGATTTTGATGATTTAAATTAGGTTAATTATGATTGAATTTTATTTCAATTAACTACAAATCAGAAACTTAAAACATTTAACACAATTACCTCAAATGTGAAATTTTAACGTTTTTTTAAACGATTGTTTAGCATTTTTTACTCCTAAATTAACCAATATTAATCCTATATTAATGAAAAATGAAATTAAAAAAAACAAATGTTAAAATTCTGATTACCGATTTTCGAACGCTTTTTAACATTCGTCAACAATTTAATAAAATCACAACGTCACTGATTTTTAAGCGGAAAGTTGTACTTTTGCAACTTAAAATTTCAATTAAAAAATGTCAAACAGAAAGATGATTACGGCGGCTTTGCCTTATGCAAACGGACCGGTTCATATTGGGCATTTGGCAGGAGTTTATATTCCTGCAGATGTTTACGCAAGATTCCAAAGAAGATCGGGAAAAGATGTAGTTTTTATCTGTGGATCAGATGAGCACGGCATTCCTATTACTATAAGAGCAAAAAAAGAAGGTGTAACGCCTCAAGATATCGTCGATAAATATCACGGGATCATCAAAAAATCTTTCGCAGATTTGGGAATTTCTTTTGATGAATATTCCAGAACAACTTCTAAAAACCACTCTGAAACGAGTCAGGATTTCTTTAAGGTGCTTTATGAAAAAGGAAAGTTCACAGAAGAAATGTCTGAACAATATTTTGACGAGCAAGCCAACGAATTTCTAGCCGACCGATACATCGTTGGAACTTGCCCTAATTGTGGTAACGACAACGCTTATGGCGACCAATGCGAAAAATGTGGCTCTACCCTTTCGCCTTCAGAATTGATCAATCCAAAATCTATGCTGAGCGGAAATAGTCCTATTCTTAAGGAAACCAAAAACTGGTATTTACCTTTAAATGAATACGAAGATTTCCTCAACGAATGGATCATCGAAGGTCATAAAGACGACTGGAAACCCAACGTTTACGGCCAAGTAAAATCCTGGTTGAATGATGGTTTGAAACCACGTGCAATGACGAGAGATTTGAATTGGGGCGTTCCCGTACCACTTCCGAATGCTGAAGGAAAAGTGCTTTACGTTTGGTTTGACGCACCAATCGGTTATATTTCTTTTACCAAAGAATGGGCTGAGAAAAACGGAAAAGACTGGAAAGACTATTGGCAAAGCGAAGAATCTGATTTGGTTCACTTCATCGGAAAAGATAATATTGTATTCCATTGCATCATTTTTCCTGCGATGATGAAGGCTCACGGCGATTTCAAAATGCCAAAAAATGTTCCTGCTTTCGAATTCCTTAATCTTGAAAACGATAAAATTTCAACTTCCAGAAACTGGGCAGTTTGGGCGCACGAATATGTGGAAGAATTCCCGGGACAGCAAGATGTTTTGCGCTACGCATTGCTATCTTCCGCTCCAGAAACCAAGGATAATAACTTTACTTGGAAAGATTTCCAGACTAAGAATAATTCTGAGTTGGTGGGAATTTTCGGAAACTTCATCAACAGAGTTGCGGTTTTGATTCATAAATATTATGATGGAATTGTTCCTCAAGGTGATGCAAACACTCCTGAATTAGCAGAAATCAATAAATCAGCGAAAGAAATTTCCGGTTTCTTGGAAAACTACGAATTCAGAAATTCTTTGACGGCTTTGATGAATTTGGCACGTTTCGGAAATCAATATTTGCAGACAGAAGAACCTTGGAAAACCATCAAAGACAATCCTGAAAAAGCGGCACATTCTTTATTTGTTGGTGCTCAGATTGCTGTTGCTTTGGCGCAATTGTGTGAACCATTTATGCCATTCAGTTCTGAGAAATTGTTGACGATGTTCAATGTTCAAAAATCCACTTGGAATGATGTGGAAAGCAAATTTGTCCTCATTGAAACAGGACATCAAATCAACGAAGCGTCTCTTCTTTTCTCAAAAATCGAAGATGATGTAATCGAAGCTCAAATCCAAAAACTGGAAAACACAAAGCAATCCAACAAAAAAACAAATCCTAACGCCAATCCAATGAAAGACGAAATCCAATTTGATGATTTTTCTAAAATCGACCTTAGAACTGCTACCATCCTAACTGCTGAAAAAGTAGAAAAAGCAGATAAACTTCTGAAATTCACGGTTGATACAGGTGTTGATGTAAGAACAGTCGTTTCTGGTGTTGCAGAAAGTTTTTCTCCAGAAGAATTGGTTGGAAAACAAGTGATGATTTTATTGAATCTTGCGCCAAGAAAAATCCGCGGCATTGAATCTCAGGGAATGTTTTTGTTAACTACAAAACCAGACGGAAAATTATCTTTCGTAACGCCTGACGAAACTGTGGAAAACGGAATTGAAATAGGATAATTTTAAATTTAAAAATATACAAATGGGCATTTTCGAATGCTCTTTTTTTATTTATTGTCAATGGTTTTATATAACTCTCATTAGTTTTATCTATTTGCTATTGATCTTGGTTGTGACAATATTTCCCTAACTTGTCTGTTCTAAAATAGTAAGACAAGGTAATGACAAATAGAGATTTTAATTTCCATCAAGGCTTTACTTTCAGCAAACATATTCCTGAAGAAATATCCAATTTTGACAGGGTTTTTGGTATTTTCAAAGATTTGTTGACGCATACTTCTGGCGACATCGAAGAAGCTTTCAGTTGGCTCGATATGCTTGATAAAGAATACGATATTTTCACAGACGACTACACGCTGGAAGATTTCGAAGAAGATTTGAAAAAGCGAGGTTACATCAAAGAAGAAGATCCGGAAGATGGAAACAATGGAACGGGAAAAGGCAAGAATATTCTCACCGCAAAACTGGAAGCTGCGCTGCGAGAATACGCATTGGATCAAATCTTTGGTAAGTTGAAAAAAAGTGGCATCGGAAATCACAGAACTACAAAATCCGGCGTGGGAGACGAGCGCGATGGTGAAAACCGAAACTTCCAATATGGCGATGATCTATCCACCGTGAATATGACCGAAAGCTTGAAAAACGCCCAAATCAACCACGGAATTTCTGACCTTCGGATGACAGAGGACGACCTCATCGTAGAAGAAACCAAACACAAAGCGCAGATGAGCACGGTTTTGATGATCGACATCAGCCACTCGATGATTCTCTACGGCGAAGACCGAATCACACCAGCCAAAAAAGTAGCGATGGCTTTGGTAGAACTCATCAAAAGAAAATATCCGAAAGACTCCATAGACATTATTGTTTTCGGGAACGAAGCCTGGCCAATCCAGATCAAGGATTTACCTTATCTGCAAGTCGGTCCGTATCACACCAATACCGTTGCGGGATTGGAATTAGCGATGGACATTCTCCGCAGAAAACGAAACACGAACAAACAAATTTTTATGATTACCGATGGAAAACCAAGTTGTCTAAAACTTCCAACCGGCGAATATTACATGAACAGCGTAGGTCTGGATGAAAAAATAGTTTCCGAATGTCTCAGTAAGGCAGCACAAGCCAGAAAACTGAAAATCCCCATCACCACTTTTATGATTGCTCAGGATCCTTACCTCAGACAATTTGTAAAAGCTTTCACAGCTCAAAACAAGGGAAAAGCCTTTCTGACTGGACTTTCCGATTTGGGGCAAATGATTTTTGAGGATTACGAAAAAAATAGAATTAAAAGGATTTAAGAAAAAGTAAATATTCTCTCGCTGATTTTACAAATTTTGCAGATTAATTTTAAACTAAATAATTTGCGTAATCTGACCTATCTGCGAGAATTAAAAACATTATTAATTAGTAAAAGAAATGAAGAAGGATACAACATTCAAAGAATTAAAAAAATCGGGATACACAGATAAAACCATCAATCAGGAAATACAAGCGAACTTGATTGCAAAAATCAAAGCTAAAGAACCAGTGTTCGAAGGACTTTGGGGCTACGAAGACACCGTGATTCCACAATTGAAAAAAGCAATTTTGGCCGGACATCACATCAATCTTTTAGGATTACGCGGACAGGCAAAAACCAGAATTGCCAGAAGTATGGTCAATCTTTTGGACGAATATATGCCAATAGTGAAAGGTTCGGAAATCAATGACAGTCCATTTCAGCCGATATCGAAATTCGCAAGAGATTTGATTGCTGAGTTAGGAGATGAAACTCCAATTTCTTGGGTTCATCGTTCAGAAAGATTCTTTGAAA
>JAGNPP010000057.1 GCA_017989575.1 Chryseobacterium sp. | reverse complement strand
CAACGATCGGGTATTTACGAACACGGGGCTAAAAATGCCGAAACTTTCTACTGAAACTGAACGTGAAAAAAGGCAGACACCCGATTTGAGGACTTCAACCCCGTGTTTGCAAATACAGTGTTGTAGGAAGTGCGGGAAAGGAAACTAAAATATTAACAATTAAAATTTATACAAATGAAAACATTTCAAATAGAACAAAGGTATTCAGGAGGTGGAAAATCGTGGGATTATCTTGAAACTGAATCTACAAATGAAGAAGAAATAACAAAACTTGCAATTGATATTGTAAAAAAATCATATCAAAAGAATTATGATAGCCCGGTATTTCGCCTTTCTGCTCCAGAAAAACCTAAACCAACTATTTACATTAAAGAATATAAAGTGAAGGGCGGATTAAGTTTTACAACTAAATGGCGTTAGACTGCTCGATTTGTAGCATTGCCTACAACGCTCAAATATACGAAAGTCTAACAATTCCACAAATTAAATTAATGTTTTCAAGAAAAATGCTCTTATATTGGTTTTTTTATTATTTTTATACTTCGCATTATGAATAGATTTTTTCTCCTCTTTACTTCAGATTTGTTTCTTTCTATCTAGAATGCGAATAATAAATTTTTAGGTGATGAATTTAGATTTATACAATTTCAGCTTCGGAAATCACAGAGACAAAAACGTCATTTGGATCCGTTTCGAAAAAAGCTATGCATTGATTCAGGAACTTCGAAAAGCATTCCCATCTTCTAAGTGGAGCAATACCAACAAGGCTTGGCACTTGCCAGATCTCCCAACCGTGAGAGACGCTCTGAAGCTGGACCGCGAAGAGTGGGGAAGCCAAATACGCTCCGAGATAGAGCCGGTAAATCAAAAAGCATTCTCAGATTACATCGATTGCTTAAAACTAAAGGCCTACAGCAAGAATACCATCCGAACCTATGTCACAGAGTTTGCGCATCTGCTTCGGATTCTCAAAAATTTTTCAGTAGACGATCTTTCAGAAGATAGGTTGAAAGATTACTTCCTCTATTGTCTCGACAAAGAAAAAATCAAAGAAAACCATTTGAACAGCAGGATCAATGCTGTGAAATTCTATTTTGAGCAAGTGCGCAAAAAATCCAAAATGTTCTTTGAGATCCCGCGCCCCAAATCACCAAAACTACTTCCGAAAATGCTGTCACAGGCAGAGGTCAGAAAAATATTTGAGAACACCGTCAATCAAAAACATCTCCTGATGCTCAAGCTCTGCTATGGGATGGGATTGCGTGTGAGCGAGATTGTGAACCTCAAAGTAGAACATATCAATAGTGGGAATATGCTGGTTCTCATTGCCGGTGCCAAAGGTAAAAAAGACAGATATACCAATTTGCCCGAGTCTATTTTGGCGCTTCTCCGGAGTTATTACAAAGAATATCGCCCAAAAGATTTTCTCTTCGAAGGGCAGTATGGCGGTGCCTACACGGTTAGAAGTGTGCAGAGCGTCTTCAAACAAGCGATGAGGAAGTCCAAAATCAACAAATCCATCGGTGTGCACGGCCTTCGCCATTCCTATGCCACACATCTGATGGAGAGTGGTGCAGATATTCGCTTTTTGCAAGAACTTTTGGGACATAACTCTATCAAAACCACACAGATTTATACACACATTACGGATGTTTCTAAAGCTAAGGTAAAAAGCCCGCTGGATTTTCTTTAAAATTAAAAATGTGCAATAGATCCATTCAATTGATTATCTTTACATACCGAGAGATTTCATCCACTCCATTCCAGGTTTCCTCCGAAGCTTCTCCAATACAACTCCAATACAACTCCATTACAAGTCCAATAAAATATTGGATTTATATCGGATTATCATTACATTTACATTACTGCTAGAACGAAGCTAGGGCTTACAAACCTACTACAAACCATTCATAAAAAACACAAAGAAATGGCAAGACTAAAAAAGAACGGCAACCTAAGTGGCGCCATAGGAAACATCGTATTTGTAAACGATGGCGATAGAGCCTATGTCCGTGCAAAAGGCAATAGCCCAAAACAGTCCCAAAATACCAAAACAGAAGCCGAGATCTTCGGTTGGGTGGGGCAGAAGGAAAAGCTGTACAGAGACATTCTGAAAGATAAGCTGGGTCTGATCTCCTATCAGTATCAAGCCGTCAAGCACAAGACCAGGCTTCGCAAAACAGTAGTCAAGGAAGCCACACCATCTGGTACCACGATCTACAGATTCCAAAATCCCGATGCCTTGGTAGGTTTTGATTTCAATCCCAAAATGGAGTGGGAGCGCAGTACCAACTTCTATCCCGTTTATCAGTTAGATACGACTGGTACAATGATGATTGATATTCCAGCTATGATTTGGGGCGAGCAAGTCAAACCACCCAAAAAGGCTTCTGTGGCGCGCATCACTTTTTATGCTTTGGCAACAGATCTCAACCTTCCGCTTGTAGATGTAGAAGTTCTTTCCTCTTTGTCTCAGGTTTTGGGAGAGAAAGAAAAATTGCCGGCACAGCAATGGTCTTTCAATATCCCACAAGACACGAGCTGGCTTCTGATCGTAGGTGTTATAGATTTTGAGTCCCGAGGATTGCTATTGGATCAAACAGAAAAAAGTGTAGCCACTTACCTCTGGGGAAGATCTCTAAAAGCCTAAAAAAAGGATAAAGAAATTTCCATCCTTTAGGGCCGGGGGCAAAGAAATTTCCTTTTGCAAATGGCGTGGTTTGTTTAGCTGAAAACTTTAATACTATTTAACAAAAACTTTTTTACTATGTAACGATTAATATTGCTATCTTGGTAAAGGGATTACAAGTGATGTAATATTGTCATCTATAACGTATCATTCATCATTTATAACTTATCATTCATCATTTATAATTAACCTATGACGGTACAGTCTCATTCCTTGTTTACCGATTTTGATATCTACCTTTTCCGCTCGGGGAAGCATACCAGGCTCTACGAGAAGTTTGGCTCCCACAAAGTAGAGGTAGATGGTGTTTCCGGGGTTTACTTCTCGGTTTGGGCACCCACGGCGACAGAGGTTTCCGTGATTGGAAATTTCAACCAGTGGAACTCATTTTCCCACAAATTGGTAGGACGTTGGGACCAGTCTGGGATTTGGGAAGGTTTTATTCCAGGTCTCGATTTTGGGGAAGTTTATAAATACGGCATCCGTACAAACAAAGGGATTCTTCTGGAAAAAGCTGACCCTTATGCGCTTTGTTTTGAAAAAGCATTGCAAGCTGGCTCCATAGTTTCCACAACTTGGTACGAGTGGGAAGACAAAGATTGGATGCAAAACCGCGCCAAGTACAACAGCTTGGAATCACCAATGTCTGTGTACGAAGTACATCTTGGTTCTTGGATGCGAGATCCCGGAAATCCCGAAAGATATTTAAGCTACGGCGAGATTGCGGATAAACTGGTTCCATATCTCAAAGCAATGAATTTTACCCACGTAGAATTGATGCCTGTGATGGAGTATCCGTACGACCCGAGTTGGGGTTATCAGATCACGGGATTTTACGCTGCAACTTCCAGATTTGGAACGCCACAGGAATTGATGTATCTCATTTCCGAACTTCATAAAAATAATATTGGCGTTTTTCTGGATTGGGTGCCTTCCCATTTTCCAGGCGATGCCAATGGCTTACACTTTTTCGACGGCTCATTTTTGTATGAACACGAAGATCCGAGAAAAGGTTTTCATCCCGATTGGAAGTCTTACATTTTCAATTACGGAAGATCAGAGGTCAAATCATTTTTAATATCAAATGCCATCTTTTGGTTGGATAGATATCACGCCGATGGACTTCGCGTAGATGCGGTGACATCGATGCTTCATCTCGATTATTCCAGAAACGAAGGCGAATGGGAACCGAATATCTACGGAACCAATGTCAATCTGGAAGCCAAACAGTTTCTTCAGGATTTTAATATTGCTGTTTACGGAGAATTTCCGGATGTACAGACGATTGCAGAAGAAAGCTCCGATTTTCCAAGGCTTACCAAGCCCGTGCACGAGGATGGTATTGGTTTCGGTATGAAATGGATGATGGGTTGGATGCACGACACGCTGGATTATTTCAAAGAAGATCCTATCAATCGGAAGTACCATCACAACAAGATCACGTTCACAAGCACCTATATGCATAATGAAAATTACATGATGCCCTTGTCTCACGACGAGGTGGTGCACGGCAAAAGCAGTTTGATCTACAAAATGCCGGGTGATGAGTGGCAAAAGTTTGCCAATCTGCGTGCGATGTATGTTTATATGTTTACCAATCCAGGCGCTAAGTTGCTCTTTATGGGCGATGAGTTTGGACAAACCACAGAGTGGAATTTCACAACTTCCCTAGACTGGCATTTGCTGGAGTATCCGGTTCATCAAAATATGCAGAAGCTGGTGACAGATCTTAATTTGTTGTACAAAAGCCATCCTTCTTTGTACGAGTTGCAATTCTCACCGTATGGTTATGAGTGGGTAGATGGGGACGATCGGGATAATTCTATTTTTGTATATCTTCGGAAAAGCAAGAATGCCAAGGAAGTCATAATGACCATTCTGAATCTCACGCCCAACAGCTTCGATTACAGAGTAGGTGTGGACGAAAACACAGACTGGAAAGTCATCCTGAATTCTGACGATGAGAAATACAGCGGAAGTGGCATACAACCAGCCATCTCCCAAAGATTGGAGGAAGGTTGGAACAACCGGGCAAACTCAATCATCATAAGACTACCACCTTTATCAGGCGTGGTTTTGAAACAAAATAAATTAATAAAGAAATCTAAGATTGCAGATTTCCTGAAACGAAAAAAATAAAAACTAAGAAAAGACAAATGCAAATATTTCACCTTTCTATGGAGTGCTATCCTGTCGCAAAAGTCGGTGGACTGGCAGATGTGGTGGGCGCTTTACCAAAATATCAGAACAAAATGGGCTTGGATGCCAGCGTCATAATGCCTTGGTACAACAAACCGTTTTTCTACAACCACGATTTCGAAGTCGTGTTTGATGGTTTTATTCACCAGTCTTCGCATATGTACCAGGTTCAGGTTTTCCGGGAGAAGCATAAGTCACTGGGCTTTGATTTGTTTTTGGTGAAGATTCCCGGCCTTCTGGATAGAGAGAATGTCTATGGCTATTGGGATGAGAGTGAGCAGTTTATCGCCTTCCAACACGGGGTTTTGCATTGGCTCAGTGCGATGCGCATTCGACCAGATGTGCTGCATTGCCATGACTATCATACCGGACTGGTGCCATTTATGATAAACAATTGTTATGAATTCAGCTTTCTGAAAGGCGTCAAGACCATCGGAACCATTCATAATGGAGAGTATCAAGGCAGCATGGATTGGAAGATGTCCAGTTTTCTGCCTCATTTTGATGGATGGAAATCCGGACTTTTGGATTGGAATGGCAGAATCAACCCAATGGCAACGATGATAAAAACGTGCAATGCTTTCAATGCCGTTTCTGGCGGTTATTTGGAAGAGTTGTTCTATAGCTTTCAAGGTTTGGAACCGCTAATGAATCAAGAACGTCAAAAAGCCTTCGGAATCATCAATGGAATCGATACAGAAGTTTGGGATCCGGAAAGGGATGATATGCTGAAATTTAATTATAACAAACATTATGCAGAGGAAGGGAAATGGGAAAACAAACGGGTGATCTGTGCAGAGTACGGTCTCAATCCTCATCTTCCGCTATTTGGATTCATTGGTAGATTTGCCGGAGAAAAAGGGGCAGATTTGCTACCGGAGATTATAGAAAAAAGCATTCAGGAAACCAATGGCTCTTTGAATATCATTGTTTTGGGTTCCGGAAATCAGCACATCGAAAATAGATTGAAGGAACTTCAGCACAGATTCAGTATCAATTTTGCGCTGGATTTGGGTTACAAAGAATATTTGTCGCATCAGATCTACGCTTCGGCAGATTTCTTGCTAATGCCAAGTAGGGTAGAACCTTGTGGACTGAATCAGATGTACTCGATGCGCTATGGTACCATCCCGATGGTAAGATATACAGGCGGTTTGCGGGATACGGTGCAGGATATTTCCACAGGCGGCAGTGGAATCAACTTTACCAATGCTGGGGCAGAAGATGCAGTACACGCCATCAAAAGAGCGTTGCACATCTACAGCCAGAAAGACCTAATGAAAGGTTTGATCTACAACAATATGTCCTTCGATTTCTCTTGGGAAAAGTCGGCGCATAATTATACGCAACTTTATCATTATTAATGATCTTTTGTGATAAATATTAGTTTGAAATCCATAAACATTAATTAACTTTAATCAAAATAAAATAGTAACCAAACACAGTTATATTATTGTCTTAATTATTTTAATATTAGTAACAGTTAAAAAATAATGACAGCCATAACTTTTTGAAAACAAAAAATACAATTTATGAAGGAAAGTGTTATTTCTATTGTACTAGGCGGCGGCAGAGGAAGCAGATTGTTCCCATTGACTTACAGCAGATCCAAACCAGCAGTTCCTATTGCGGGGAAGTACAGATTGGTAGATATTCCCATTTCTAACTGTCTCAACTCTGGACTCAACAGAATTTTGGTGCTTACACAGTTCAACTCAGCCTCTTTGAATTCGCATATCAAAAACTCTTATCACTTTGATATTTTTAGCAAAGGTTTTGTAGATATCTTGGCAGCGGAGCAAAATGTTGAAAACGAAAACTGGTATCAGGGAACGGCAGACGCGGTGCGCCAGACGATGAAGCATTTGGAAAAGTACGAGTACGAATATATTTTGATTCTTTCCGGAGATCAGCTCTACCAGATGGATTTCAAGGAAATGATAGAGTTTCATAAGAAGAATGGCGGCGATATTACCATTGCAACCATCCCAGTGACAGCAAAAGATGCTACAGGATTCGGAATTATGAAAGCCGATGAAGATAGCAATATCACAGCTTTTACAGAAAAACCAGGACTGGATATTCTTCAGGACTGGAGCTCCGACACAGGTGAAGAGAGCAAAGCACAAGGCAAAGAATATCTAGCTTCTATGGGAATCTATGTCTTTAGCAAAAATGTGTTGAGGAAATTGTTTAATGAGCACGAGGGTGATGACTTTGGTAAAGATTTTATTCCTGCATCCATTGGGAATTACAGTGTTTTAAGTTATCAGTATGATGGCTACTGGACAGACATTGGTACGATTGAGTCTTTTTACGAGGCCAATTTGGATCTTGCGCAAGATTTACCACAGTTCAACTTGTTCAGTTCCAATCCTATTTACACCAGAGCCAGAATGCTTCCACCTTCCAAAGTCAATGGATCATATGTGAGCAAAACGATTTTTGGAGATGGTTGTATCATTTTAGCAGATAAGATTGAGAATTGCATCATCGGAAACAGAACAAGAATAGATCGTGGTTCTACGATTGTAAACTCTTATGTGATGGGTGCGGATTATTACCAAACCGCTCAACAAGTCGCTCAAAACGAAGCTGAGGGCATCACAAGTATGGGAATTGGAAAATATTGCTACATCGACAAAGCCATTCTGGACAAAAACTGTTATATCGGGAATAATGTAAGAATCATTGGCGGAAAACACCATCCAGACGGTGATTATGACACGCACTCCATCAAAGACGGCATCGTAGTGGTGAAGAAAAATGCGGTAATCCCCGACGGAACTAATATTATGTAACAACAGCATACATTAAAACCTTTCGGATTTCGGAAGGTTTTATTTTTTAATTTTGGCAAAAGATTTGTCTAAGGTTTAGACTATAAACAGTAAATAATGCGGAATATATTTTTTCTAATCAGTTTTTTATTTTTCACATCGGTTTCGGCGCAGTTCGACAATATCAACGCAGGCGAAGTTCTGAATTACAGAGTCCACTACGGATTTCTAACTGCTGGTAGTGCAACGCTTGCGACCACCAAAACTTCTTACAAAGGCCAGCCGGCTTTCTATGTGAAGGGGACTGGCAAAACCAGTGGAGCGGCCAAAGCGTTTTTCAAAGTGGAAGATGTGTACGAAAGTTACATTAATGAAAATAAAGAACCGCTTTTCTACGTCCGTAATGTATCCGAAGGAAGCTACACGCAAAATCTGCAAAGTACCTTCAATCCCAACAACAATACTTTGGTCTTAGTCGATAAAAAACATACCGACAGACCTGCAAAAACGGTGAAAGTTCCCAATGATATTCAGGATATATTGTCGTGTTTCTATTATCTCAGAAGTCAGCCTTCTGAAAACCTGAGAGTGGGAAGCACTTTGAAAATGAATGTCTGGATAGATGATGAGGTTTTTCCTTTCCAATTAAAAGTCGTAGGAACAGAAAATATCTCTACAAAATTTGGTAAAATCAATTGCCTGAAAATTGTTCCTTCTGTCATAAGTGGTCGTGTTTTCAAAGCAAAAGAGGGCGTAACGTTGTGGGTCTCCAATGATCAAAACAAAGTTCCTATTCTCATAAAAGCAGAACTGGCGGTGGGATCTTTGAAAGCCAGTATCGACAGCTTCAGCAATGTAAAGTATCCGCTAAGTTTTAAAAAATAAATAAATTGAAAATCACTCTTTTACGAGTGGTTTTTTGTTTAAAATTAGAAATATTATCCTAAGACAAGTCGGTGAATTCAAAATAAATTTAACTTTGAAATAAAAGAAATATAAATGAATCAACTGACAGTTACAACAGAAATTAACAAACCTATTAATGAAGCCTGGAACTTCTTCAACAATCCAAAACATATAGTCAACTGGAACTTCGCGCACGAGAGTTGGGAATGTCCATTAGCCAAAAACGATTTGAAGGTTGGCGGGAAGTTGGAAGTGAGAATGCAGGCAAAAGATGGAAGTTTCGGTTTCGATTTGGTTGGCATCTATGACGAGATTGTCGAAAATGAATTAATCAAATACCATTTCGAAGACGGCAGAAACATCGAGATTATTTTTGAAAAATTATCCGATAATAAAACCAAAGTCACAGGAAACTTTGATCCCGAAAATATGAATCCTCTGGATTTTCAAAAAGACGGCTGGCAAGCTATTTTGGATAATTTTAAAAAATATTCGGAAAGCAGATAATTGTTAAGTTGTAAAATCGCATAATCGCTAATTTGTTAAACTGCAAGATTAACGATTTAACAAATCAACAAATCAACGATTTAACAAAAACTCTAATTTCTAACATCTAACCTCTAAAATCTCAATTATGAACAACGATATTTTCCCCTGCATCTGGACCAACCAAAACGGTAGTCAAGTTGCAAAATTTTACACTTCTATTTTTAGAAATTCTAAGATTACGCAGGAAACTTTGATGGTCATTAATATAGAAATAGAAGGTCAGAAATTAATGTTTCTGAATGCTGGTCCAATGTTCAAACCCAATCTCACGGTGTCGTTGATGCTGATGTGCGATTCCAAAGATGAGGTGGAAGAGTACTACCAAAAATTGTCTGAAAACGGAAAAGTGATGATGGAATTGGACGCTTATCCGTGGAGCGAAAAGTACGCTTGGGTAGAAGACCAATTCGGAATCTCGTGGCAACTATATTACGGCGCGGAAAAAGCGAAACAAAAATTCTCACCAGTACTGATGTTCACAGGAAAGAATAACGGAAAATGCAGAGAAGCTTTGAGTTATTACACCTCTATTTTCCCAAATTCCGAAATAGAAGGGATTATGGAATATCCAGCTGGACAAGGCGAACCAGAAGGTAATGTTGGACATTCGCAGTTCATCATTGATGGCTACACGATGATGGCGATGGATAGTTCTCATCAGCACAATTTCAATTTCTCGGAAGGAACATCGATGGTTGTGATGACCGACAATCAGGAAGAAACCGATTTTTATTGGAACAAACTCACGGAAAATGGCGAAGAAAGTATGTGTGGTTGGCTGAAGGATCAATATGGATTCAGTTGGCAAATCACCCCGAAAAGATTGATTGAACTCACAAACACAGAGAATCCTGAGAAAAATAAGAAAGCTTTCGACGCAATGCTGAAAATGAAAAAAATAATTATCAAAGATATTGAAGACGCTTTTAACTCTTAAAATCAAAAAGTTATGGAAACATTTAAGTATCAAACAGAAATCGATGCTCCGGCTGAAAAAGTCTGGGACATCCTTTGGAATGAAGACACGTATTCTAAATGGACATATTTTTTCAGTCCAGATTCCCAGATGGTAACAGATTGGAAAGTGGATGGTAAAACCTATTTTACAGATTGTAGCAAGAAAAATGGAATGGTAAGCACGATTGATAAAATTGAAGAAAACAAATATTTGGTATTCAAGCATTTGGGAGAAATGGCAAATGGAGTAGAGGACACCGAAAGCGAAAAAGTGAAAGTCTGGAGCGGAAGCAAAGAAGCGTATTATCTCGAAGAAAACGATGGCAAAACGACCCTGAAAGTGGAAGTGGATTCCGATGAAAACTATAAAGAGATGTTTGACAACGGCTTCACAAAAGGTTTGCAAATCATCAAAGAATTATCTGAAAAACAATAATGATGGACACACCAAAATCAAAAAGATTAGACATCATCATTCCCGCTTTCCGAGGTCATTCACAAAACTTTTTGATGGTTTTGGATGGGATTTCGGAAGAGGATGCAAAGAAAAGAATCGAAGGCAGAACCAATCACATCATTTGGATGGTTGGGAATTTTCTGGATATGCGTTACGCTTTGGGAAATGTTCTCGGATTAGATTTGAAAAACCCACACAACGATTTATTTTTCCAAGGAAAAGCGCTTGACGAAAATCTGAATTACCCAACTTTGAAAGAACTGAAAGACAGCTTTCATCAGATTTCACCATTGATTTACAACAAATTGTTAGAAATTTCTGATGAAGATTTGGAAAAGGATTTCCCGATGGGAATGAATATCGATTTCTTTCCGGAGAATGTCCTCAATTTCATCGGAATGTGCATCGGAAGGGAAGATTATCTCTGCGGACAGATTGGATTGATGCGCAGGATTCTCGGTTATGAAGGAATGAAATATGACTTTGATACTGATATGAAATATTAAAAATGAACAACAACAGAGATTTCACGTTCCAATTTTTATCTTCAAAAAGTGCCAAAGAAATCTTTCCAATGTTGCTAGATGTCAAAAGTTGGTGGAAAGGTTTCTATGGCGAGAATATCCAAGGTGAAAGCAATGAAGTTGGCGACGAGTTTACATTTTTCGCCGGCGATGGCGTCCACATTTCAAAACAAAAACTAATTGAGAAACGTCCGAATAAAAAGTTGGCTTGGCAAGTGATAGAAAGCAATTTGTCTTTTTTGAATGATAAAAAGGAATGGGATGATACCATTATCAGTTTCAGTTTGGAAGATGTGGAAAAGGGAACAAAAGTAAAATTCACGCACCAAGGTTTGATGCCCGAGATAGAATGTTACGAGGATTGCTCTCTTGCGTGGACCAATTATTTGAAAAATCTGGAAATTAATTTAAAGTAAAAACCTTAAAAAAAGAATAAAAAATTATGGCAACAGTCAATCCTTATCTCACATTCCACGGGCAATGTGAAGAAGCTTTTAAGTTTTATGAATCCGCATTCGGAACCAAAGTTCCATTTTGGGGAAGATTTGGCGAGATGCCACCAGCAGAAGGAATGCCACCTTTGGCAGAGGAATATAAAAACCAAATAATGCACGTCTCGCTCCCAATTTCCAAAGAAACAACATTGATGGGAAGCGACTCTCTACCCGGAATGGGCGAGTACAAAAGCGGGAACGATTTTTCGGTTTCCATCAAC
>JAGNPP010000257.1 GCA_017989575.1 Chryseobacterium sp. | reverse complement strand
CTTTTGATGTTGTAGATCCTTTGTACGAAGCTTCTCAGAATTATCAATTCGGGAAATCGTCTTGGAGCTGGATTATCTGGCAAGATCCAAGTATGAATTACGAAGATCAAGTTAAATTCATCGATTTGGCTTCTCAGATGAAGTTTGAATATATTCTTGTCGATTCTCTTTGGGATACGAATATTGGAAAAGAAAGATTCAAAGATTTGATTGCTTATGCTAAGTCAAAATCGGTAGATATTCTTCTTTGGTACAATTCCAATGGCGCGGCAAACGACGCTCCAATGGGACCAAGAAACAAAATGAATACGGCCATCGAACGTAAAAAAGAAATGAAATGGCTGCAAGAAGTTGGCGTAAAAGGTTTGAAAGTCGATTTCTTTGGTGGCGACAAGCAGGAAACAATTCGTCTTTACGAAGATATTTTGTCTGATGCTAATGATTATGGATTGAGCGTGATTTTCCACGGTTCAACTTTGCCGAGAGGTTGGGAAGTAATGTATCCGAATTTTGTAGGAAGCGAAGCGGTTTTAGCTTCTGAGATGTTGGTTTTTGATCAAAATGTAAGAAATTCAGAATCATTTTATGCAAGCCTTCATCCGTTTATGAGAAACTCGGTGGGAAGTATGGAATTTGGTGGCGTTGTCCTTAATAAATATTTGACCAAATCTAATTCCGGAGAAAACAAAAGATTGACAACGGATGCTTTCCAATTGGCAACTTCGGTTCTTTTTCAGAATCCAATTCAGGTTTTCGCCATTACACCAAATAATTTGACGGATGTTCCAACTTTCGAATTGGATTTCCTTAAAAAAGTTCCGACAACTTGGGACGAAACAATTTTCATCGATGGTTATCCTGGAAAATATGTGGTTCTAGCAAGACGTCACAAAGATCAATGGTTTGTAAGTGGCGTGAATGCAGAGAAGAAATCAATCAAATTAAAACTGAAACTCAATATGTTGAAATCCAAAAAGATGGATTTGATATTTGATTCAAAGAATAATGAAACTCAAACCAAATCAATTCAAATCAATAATTCTGGAGATTTTGAAGTTGAAATTCCAACAAATGGTGGTTTTGTGATTCATTAAAAATATTTAGACATTAAAAATTAATTAAACAAAATTTATAAAGCTTTTACAATGAAAAAATATGTTATAGGTCTGGATTATGGTTCCGATTCCGTAAGAGCCGTTCTGATTGACACGGATAACGGGGCAGAATTGGCTTCCAGCGTTCATAATTATAAAAGATGGAGCGAAGGAAAATACTGTAACTCTAGTGAGAACAGATTCAGACAACATCCATTAGATCATATAGAAGGTCTTGAATTTACCATCAAAAATGTACTTCAAACCAGCCAAATTAATCCAGAACAAGTTGTAAGCATCTGTATCGATACAACAGGTTCTTCACCAATTCCGGTAACTCAGGAAGGAACGCCATTGGCTTTGGTTCCAGGTTTTGAGGAAAACCCAAATGCAATGATGGTTCTTTGGAAAGATCATACATCAATCAAAGAAGCAGAGGAAATCAATGAATTAGCGCAAAGATCATTGGAAGATTACACAAAATATGTTGGCGGAATCTATTCATCCGAATGGTTTTGGGCTAAGATTTTACATATCGCAAGAGAAGATAAACAAGTCAAAGATGCGGCTTACAGTTGGATGGAACACTGCGATCTGATGACATTCTTGTTGGCAGATCACAAAGATTTGGCAACTTTCAAAAGAAGCCGTTGCGCAGCTGGTCATAAAGCTATGTGGCACGAGAGCTGGGGTGGACTTCCACCAGAAGAATTTTTGAACGAGCTAGATCCTTATCTGGGAGAATTGAGAGGTCGTTTGTTTACTGAAACTTATACATCTGATCAAGTTGCAGGTCATCTTAATGAAGAATGGGCAGCTAAATTAGGATTAACGACTAATACAGTGATTGCAGTTGGAACTTTTGATGCACACGCAGGAGCTGTAGGTGTAAAAGTAGATGAAAATATTCTTGTTAGAATTATGGGAACATCTACTTGTGATATTATGATCAGTTCTCATCAGCAAATTGGCGATAGAACTGTAAAAGGAATTTGCGGTCAGGTTGACGGTTCTGTAATTCCGGGTTGTGTTGGTTTGGAAGCGGGACAATCTGCTTTCGGAGATTTGTTGGCTTGGTACAAGGATATTTTGCTTTGGCCGGTTAATACAATTTTAATGAATTCCGAATTATTGAGTTCTTCCCAAAAAGAAGCACTTAGAGAGGAAGTTTCTGATAAATTAATAAGAAGTCTGACTCAGGAAGCTGAAAATATTCCATTGTCTGATGCAGTTCCAATTGCTTTGGATTGGATCAATGGAAGAAGAACGCCAGATGCAGATCAAACCTTGAAAGCATCTATCAGTAATCTTTCATTAGGGACAAAAGCACCTCATATCTTCAAAGCTTTGGTGAATGCAATTTGTTTCGGATCAAAGAAAATTGTCGACCGTTTCGAGGACGAAGGCGTTAAAATCGAAAAAGTAATCGGAATTGGTGGAGTTGCCAGAAAGTCGCCTTTCATTATGCAGACTTTGGCTAATGTTCTTAACAGACCAATCATTGTAGCAGAATCTGATCAGGCACCAGCTTTGGGAGCAGCCATTTATGCAGCTGTTGCAGCAGGCGTTTATACAACAGTTATCGAAGCAAGTAATAAAATGGGATCTGAGTTCGAAGCAGAATATTTCCCACAAGTAGATCAGGTGATTAAGTATGAGGCTTTTATGGAGCAGTACCAACAATTGGCCGATTTCACAGAATCTAATATTAAAGCAAAAAAAAGATATGAGCTCAAAGTATAAGGAATTACAAAGAGAATGCTACGAAGCTAATATGCAGTTGGAAGAACTGAAATTAGTGGTTTACACTTTCGGAAACGTGAGTGCAGTAGATAGAGCAGAAGGGATTTTTGCCATCAAACCAAGCGGCGTTCCTTACAAAGATCTGAAGCCGGAAGATATGGTGATTATGAACTACGATGCCAACGTTATCGAAGGTAAATTAAGACCGTCATCCGACACAAAAACCCACGCTTATCTTTACAAACATTGGGAAGACATTGGCGGCATAGCACATACACACGCGATGTATTCTGTAGCTTGGGCTCAGGCTCAGCTGGATATTCCGATTTTTGGAACCACGCACGCTGATCATTTGACTTCTGATATTCCTTGTGCTCAACCTATGAGCGACGAATTGATTCAAGGGAATTATGAATACAATACAGGAATTCAAATCTTGGATTGTTTCAAAGAAAAAAAACTGTCGCATCTCGAAACAGAAATGATTCTGATTGGGAATCACGGACCTTTCACTTGGGGCAAAAACGCAGACAAAGCAGTTTATAACAGTAAAGTTCTGGAAACCGTAGCAGAAATGGCTTATCTCACAAGACAAATCAATCCGCTTGCACCGCGTTTAAAAGATTCTTTGATCAAGAAACATTACGAAAGGAAACACGGTAAAGACGCTTACTATGGGCAATAATTTTAAAATAATAAATAATATATACAATCAATGTTAACAGACTTAAAAACTAAAGAAATCTGGTTCATCACCGGAAGTCAACATTTATATGGACCTGAAACGCTTGCTCAGGTTGCAGAACATTCTCAAAAAATCGTAGAAGCATTTGGACAATCTTCTTTGATTCCTGTAAAAATCATTTGGAAACCAACCGTTAAAACAACAGACGGAATCTACGAAACTCTTATGGCAGCGAATCACGCTCCGGATTGTATCGGAATCATCACTTGGATGCATACTTTCTCTCCTGCAAAAATGTGGATCAGAGGTCTAAGTGCTTTGCAAAAACCAATGCTACACCTTCATACACAGTTCAATCAGGATATTCCTTGGTCAACGATGGATATGGACTTTATGAACTTGAATCAAGC
>JAGNPP010000256.1 GCA_017989575.1 Chryseobacterium sp. | reverse complement strand
CAGAAGGGTTTGATTTGTACCAATGGGAAATCAAAAACAGTGCTGGTGTATATGTGATTGCGCCAATCAAGTCTGGCATTAGTCCATCTACTGGTTTACCATACACCAACAATGAATTCATCTACTATCCGGCTCAACCCGGATTTTACCGAGCAAAACTCAAGCAGGGTTCTTGTGCAGAAGTTTATACCAAAGAATTTCCATTCTACAACTGTACCACTTTTACCAATATTGATTACGAAACCTGTTCTGTGATAGATGAGATCACGCCGGCTTTTGCGTTAAGTAATCAACCGATTAATTATACTTCTGTTGTCATTACCGAGCAAGCTAAAAAAGGTTTGGCAGAAGTTCTCTCTAGTGGAAAAATAAAATATTCAGCCAATCCGGGTGAATCTGGAATCGACACTTTCAAATATTCCTATTGCGGGATTGGGGCTTTTCCAGATTGCGAAACGGCACAGGCAACTGTTCAGATCAATCAAATTGTGGGAAAAGATGCAGTTTTTGCAAAGTGTGCTTCTACAACAACTACTACTTTCGATCTTCGCGATGCAGATGTGACTGCAGATGCAGCCGTATCCAAGGTTTTTTACAAATCCTTAATTGGAGCTCAGAACCAAACGGCTTCGCTTCGTATCAACAATTTTACAGCTTATCCTTCCGCTGGCGAGGATGTCTTTGTAAGAATGGTAAATGCGAAGTCTTGTATTGCTATTCAGAAAATACAACTCAAAGTCAATCCAAATCCTGTAATTCAGGAAAATCTCTACACAAAAGTCCATTGTGATGAAGAGGATAATTTGATTGATGGAAATTACATCGTCAATCCAAATAATATTACGCCGATTGTTTTAACAAATGCTGCGGCTTTTAATGTCAGATATTACGATTCACAGGCAAAAGCAGAAGCTGGCGGAACAGATAATATAACTGGTGATTATATTTTCAATTCTACTACTGCAAAAATATGGATACGTGCAGAATCTCCGGAAGCTTGCGTTACGGTGAAAGAAATTGCTTTAAAAATTGGAACCAAAATTCCATTGATTACAAATCTTTTGAATGCGGATGTTTGTGACAAAGGCTTTGATAATACAGAAGCCGTAGATCTTGCAGATTATCTTCCAGAAGTGACTTCACAAACCGGACTTACGCCGCTTTACTATGCCACAATGCCAGATGCTATTGCTGGACAAAACGCAATATCTGCTTCCCAAACTGTCATCAGAGGAACTGTTTCAACATTTTATTATGTTGTAAAAAATGCAAGTTTCTGTTCGGATATTGCTACGGTTAATTTGACTTTGATTGATGGTGGTTTTGCAAGCACAACTTTAAAACCAACTGAAACAGTTTGTGAAGGCTCTACAATTCAGGTTGATGCAGGAACTGCTCACGTTGCACCATTCAAATGGGTAGATGAGAATGATCTTACAAAAGTGATTCCGTCAACTCAAAAAGTGACACTTGGCGCCGGAAAATACCACGTAATTCTTACCTCGCCAAACGGTTGCGAATACAAACAAAATTTTGAAATCTTAGAGTCGCCAAAAGCTCAATTAGACGTTACAAAATTCAATGCAACCATTTGTGATGATAATCTGGATGGAAAAGTTGAGGTGAAATTCTCCACAGATGTTACACCTTTGATTTTGCTCAATCCACACGCAGATTTGACCGTAAGATATTACAGAGATGCAGCAATGTCAACAACGCAGGTTTTGGGAGATAGTTTTTCTTATCAAACCGATACGAGGATTTACGTAAAAGTCGTTTCCAAATATTGTGCTGATGTGACAGGTTTCATCGATTTCAAAATTGGAAACCAAGTGACACTCTTGGCAGATAAAGCTTCTGATGAAGTTTGTGATGAAGATCTGGATGGGAAATTTACCGTCAAAAATCTGGATCAGTACAAATCATTATTTACAAATGATGCTTCTGCAACGGTTAAATTTTTTGTTGCTAAAGCCGACGCCCAGAATCCATTAGCAACCAATAATGTCAATGAGTTTGAAGTTACGAATCAGAAATTATTCTACGTTCGGATTTCAAATGCTACAGATTGTCCAACTCTCGCAGAGTTGACCATCAAAATAAAACTTCCGAAAAAATCCGATTCGTTGGCAGATAAAACCATCTGCCCGGATGCGACTACAGATTTGGATGCAGATCCAAACGGTGCTCTAGGTTCTGATTTTACTTATGAATGGTTTAACGAAGAAAATCCAGCGGCAAGCATTGGTCAAGGTCATTATATTGATGATTTGAAAGTTGGAAAATATTTTGTCATCATCACCGCTCCAAACGCTTGTCCATATAAGCAAAATGTAGAAATAAAAGCCGCCGAATTACCAACCATAGAAGGCATTGAGATCAATGGAAGCACCGTGAAAATTACTGTAAAAGGAGGGAAGTCGCCTTACCAATATGCAATTTCTACCAATGGAATTATTTCAAATTATCAGGAATCCAGCACATTTACCAACGTGTTACCGGGACTTCATAAGGTTTATGTGATTTCTGCGGACAATTGTAAACCGGTAGAAAAAGAGTTCTCTGTAATAGAAATTTATAATTTATTGACGCCAAATGGCGATGGACAAAATGATGTGCTTGATATGTCGCTCTTGAAATATAAAGTGAATGTCAAATTCCAAATCGTGGACAGAATGGGCAAAAAACTATTCGAAGGAAACATTAACAACAATTATATCTGGGATGGAAAAGAAAGCGGAAAAACATTGCCAACTTCCAGCTATTGGTACATCATGGAATGGCAGGATTTCGAAAATTCGCCGCCGGTAAAATACACAGGTTGGATTCTCCTCAAAAACAGAAATTCCAATTAATCATATCAATTTTAACATTAATTTTCTAAAAGAGATTATAATTAAAATTGCTTAACAGAAAGCCGATAAAGTTTAATATAATTTTAACCTTATCGGCTTTTTTTTCTGATGATATTATATTTAATTCTGTATAAATTTGCCGGAATTATTATGGGGAAGATTTTTACAATTGTGCTTTTGTTTTGTTTTGCATCCGTTTTTGGACAGGAGTTGCAGGGCGAAATATTCATCAGAGATAAGTCCAGTCTTTATCTCAACCAGGTTTACGTTACCAATATCAATGCACACAAAAGTGTTCTTGCAAACTACAATGGCGAGTTCAAAATTGCGGTGAAGGAAGGGGACGTTATTCGATTTACATCCATCGCCACAGAGCGAAAAGATGTGACCATTACAAAGCAAATGCTGGAAATGCGAAAAAACTTCATCGAGTTGCAGATTGCTTATTACGAGATTCAGGAAGTCATCATTAGTTCCTTCAAACCAACTGGCAATCTAAGAAGAGATGTGGCGATGCTGAAAGGTTCGGAAAAAGCATTTGAACTCAGAAAAATGATTGGTCTTCCCGAACCAAAAGGCGACGGCAATTCTCCTGAACTTCCTGTGATGTCTTTCAATCAAGGGCTTAGCTTCAGTATCGACAGTATTTTTGATTTGATTTCCGGCGAGAAGAAGAAGAAAGAACGCTATTACCATTACGAAAGAATGTCCAAAAACATTAAAAATCTTCAGGATTATTACGGGGACGATTATTTCATAAAACTTAAAATACCGAAGGAATTAATTCCTAATTTCCTTCAATTCATCTACAGTTCGGATAATATTACAGATTATTTGGAGAATAATAATTACGAAGCGGCAAAAATTTATATAGAAAAATATCTTCCCATTTATTTGCGACGGTTGCAAAACTCTCATTTGATGCAAGTTACATCGGATAATTCTTAGATAGTATTTTGTTTTTATTAATTTTCAAATAATTATTAATTATTTTTTGTGATTTGAATATTAATATTTACTTTTATTGCGGTTTTAGAATAAAAACAAAACCACTTCAATGGGCAAGAACAAAGCAGCAAGA
>JAGNPP010000255.1 GCA_017989575.1 Chryseobacterium sp. | reverse complement strand
TTCCGTGAACGTTTGCAACTTTGGCAATCTTACCAAGCCGTGACCAAAGATGGAAAGTGCGACTGGTAATCTTAAAAAGAAATAGGTGGTTTTGAAGTCTTTCATAGTTTAAATTTTATTTTAAATGGCTGTAAAAATCCGGTGTTGGATTCAGACTTTTATTTTTCCATTGATGCCAATACGGATAAGTTGGCGGAACTTCGCTGGCTTTGTCGAGTTTTTCAACTTGTTCACGTGTTAAATTCCAGCCGACAGCTTCCAGATTTTGTTTCAATTGTTCCTCATTTCTCGCACCAATAATAATGCTGGAAACTGTCGGACGTTGCAACAGCCAATTCAACGCAACCTGAGCCACGGTCTTTCCAACTTGGCCGGCAACTTCTTCCAAAGCATCAATCGTGTTGTAAAAAATCTCTTCCTGCACAACTGCTTCAGGAACAGGACTTCCGCCTTGAGCAATTCTCCCGTCTTGCGGAATTGGTTTATTTCGTCCGTGTTTTCCGCTCAATCTTCCTGACGCTAATGGCGACCAAATAATCGAACCGACGTTTTGGTCCAATCCCAAAGGCATCAATTCCCATTCGTAATCGCGGTTTGCCAAAGAATAATAAACCTGATGCGCAATATATTTGCTCCAACCGTATTTTTCCGAAACTCCAAGAGACTTCATCAAATGCCAGCCAGAAAAATTGGAACACGCGATGTAACGGACTTTTCCGCTGGTCACCAATTCATCCAAAACTTTCAAAGTTTCTTCAATCGGCGTGTTTCCGTCGAAGCCGTGCATATGATAAACGTCGATGTAATCTGTTCCGAGGCGTTTCAGACTTCCTTCGATTTGTTTCAAAATATGAAGTCGGGAAGAACCTTGGTTATTTGGACCTTCACCAAACGTGAAAGTTGATTTCGTGGATAAAATTAATTGGTCCCGAGAAAAATCTTCAATCGCTTTTCCGAGAACTTCCTCCGATTTTCCGCTGGAATACATATCCGCAGTATCAAAGAAATTGACGCCGGCATCCATACAAATATTGACGAGTTTTTTGGCTTCGTCCACTTGCGTATTTCCCCAAGCTTTGAAGAAATCGCCTTCGCCACCGAAAGTCGCCGTTCCGAAACTGAGAACAGGAACCTTAAGTCCTGATTTTCCTAAAAATCTATATTCCATTTGTTGATGATTTCCATTAAATTTTGAGTTCCAATTTTTATGCCTTGGAAACCTCTTTACAAATGTTGGGAAAAATTAAAAATTTTAGCTTGTACAATTAATTTAAATAATTGTATTTTTATGCTATCGTAAGAAATTTAAAATTAATTTAATATTGTGAAAAAACTGCAGTTTGAGTCTTTGGTGATAAGTGATTTGGAAGGCGAGACGTTTGGTCATCCGTCGCACAGCCATACTTATTATGAGATGATTTATGTTTTGAAAGGAAATGGCAATCATCATATCAACAACATTATTCTGCCTTACAAATGTGGCGACCTTTTCCTGATTTCGCCAGACGACCAGCATTATTTTGAGTACAATAAATATTCAAGATTGATTTTCATCAAATTCACAGACGATTATTTCAAAGGCAACAAACACCTTTCGCCCGATTCTTTCGCGATGAATTCTCCGGAAAATGTGATGCGAAAACAAATCCTGAAAGAGAAAAAACTCATCTTCACAGAACCTTGTAAAACGATTCTGAAAAAGACAATTGAAAATATCCTGTCGTACAATTGCAGAAAAGATGTTTCTACTTCGCCGATTGTGTTTTATCAAATCCTTTCAATTTTCGGATTGATAAAAGAAGCAACTTCAAAAATGGACATCAGATTGGATGTCGGACTTCAGAATAAAGAAGATGTGATTTCGTATATTCATCAGAATATCTACCAGCCGGAGACGATTCGAATCAAAAATATTGCTTACCATTTCAATATTTCACCGACTTATTTCAGTGCTTATTTCAAACGGAATTTCGAAGTTTCGTACCGCGATTACGTCAATGATTATCGGATGGCGTTGATAGAAAGACGAATGGAATCCGGACAGAATACCATCAAGCAAATCGCTTATGAGTTTGGTTTTACAGACGAAAGCCACTTGTCGCATTACTTCAAAAATAAGAAAAGTAAAACGCTGGGTTCGTACAAAAATAAGAGTCGGAGTTTAGCTTAAAGCCTTGATGCATTCTTCCCGAATCTTCCATAACTCGTCTAATGAAAATGGAATTTGAGGATTTTTGGCAAGCCAATTTTTCAAATAGTTTTTATGAAACTCAATTTTGAATTGATTGATTTTATGAGGTTCAATCTCAATTTCTTCCAAAAGGTCGTTAATGAAATCATTTTCGGAAGAGTTTTTCTTGGTAAAATCCAAGATTTTATTTTTAAATTTCAGATAATTATGCGCTTCTGGAATGTATTTTAAATTATCACTCTGAGGCTCTCGAAGAGTTTCTAAAACCGATTTTATCTTAGGTGTATTATCTCCATTCATTCGAAAGATGCCGAGAATTAGTTTAAAATTTGGTTGATTATTTTCCTCTGTCAACTTTTTCAAAAGCGCGTGTTTCGTACTGCAAGTTCCACAATTGTCTGCGAAAACGGTCGCAAGATTGTCTTTGTTGAGGTTTCTTCGGTAAGGTAAATTTCTGACAAATTCCGAAGCTGAGAGGAAGTCAAAACAATGATTTTGTTTGAAAAGCTTCGAGATTTCCTGGTCGGAAGTAATATGGAAATTAAGTGATTCCATTATTTTTTTACTGGTTTCAATAATAGCAATACAACTCCAACTATAAAAATTCCTATTAAAAGTACAAAACTCACATCAGAGCCTATATCCAAAACCGAATCTATGGCGGAAATACCAAGTAATATTACCATCAATATAATTGGCGACACCCAAATAAGAAATCCAAATACGAGAAATAGAATTAAAAGATTTTTCATATGAAAACTCTAAAGAATTTCATTTTTCACCACCGGAATCACCGCTTTGGAAACCGGAGAATCTTCTGCGATTTCTAGTAAGGTGTTGGTGTAATTGGTGGTGTGGGGTTTCATTTGAGATTTTTAAAATCTTATATAAACTCTTGTATATTATTCTTAGTTAATCTATCAAATCTAAATTCTTTGATTAATTCAATACATTTTTTAACTGTTTCTTGAGTTAAATATAAAGAAATTACAAGCTCAGGAATGCTGTAACTATTATCTCTTAAATACAGATTATCTATCCAAGCATCAATTGGTTTTATATTATTAATATCATTGATGTCTCTTAGTTCTTCAGGATTTTCTTGAATAATTCTAAATGCTTTGTTATTTTCAACATAGCTGAAAATAGGATTGCCATCATAAAAATTTTTGCCATCAGATTTCCTATTTAAAATATATTGATTTTCAATAGAAAATTTTAAATCGAGATTTTTCAATAATTTTCTTTTCCAATAACCACTATTAAGATTATAAGCGTTCTTATCATAAAGAAAATTTTTAAATAATATTTTTTCATTCTTGTTCATAAGTTCCTATAAAAGCTTTGCCATTTCTAATTTCAACATCAACTCTAACGCGACGATTTTTTGGGTCGTGATGAAAACTTTTTATTATTTGCGCATAATGTCCACCTACAGGAGCTTCTTTAATGAAAGCTTCAAGTTTAGAAAAAGCACCTAACCTTTCTTTCAATTGCTTAGTGGTCAATTTAATTTTAAGTAGATTAGATTTTTCAATACCAATATTTTTAGTTATTTCATCTATGGTTGCCCAAGCTTCAGATTCTTCTAAAACGTTATCTTGATCCTGAATTCTACCTCTGTTCATATGTTGTATAGTTTTTAGGCTAAAATACAAATACTAATGATAAATTTAGGCTGTAACTCTACTTTCAACATTCTTCGACCTCACCAACCACAATCCCAAAAACGTCAAAAACCCATTCAAA
>JAGNPP010000254.1 GCA_017989575.1 Chryseobacterium sp. | reverse complement strand
AACCGCTTTCAATGGTGATATTCTACTGATTAAATAACTCGGCAAAATCATCGCAATCCCCGAAACGATGAAAATCCCGACGGAAACTGCAATGATGTAAACCGGATTGAGATCTACCGGAACTGTACTGATGAAGTAATTTTCTGGATCCAACTTGATGAAGCCGGTATATTTTTGAATGAGTAATAATCCCAATCCAATTGCATTGCCCGCGAACAATCCTGGAACCATAATCAACAACGTGTAATTGATGAAAATGGACCTGATTTGCGCATTGGACGCGCCCATTGTTTTCAAAACGCCAATGGAATTGGTTCTTTCGATAATCAAAATCAGGAGAACCATAATGATGTTGATGACCACCACAATCAGCATTATCGCAATGATCAAGGTGATATTCTGGTTAAAAATATTGATCCAATCCAAAATCTGCGGATATTTCTCAGTCACTTTTTCTGCATAGTTTCTGTAACCGATGTATTGTTCAATCTGTGGGAATGCAGCTTCCATCTTGTCTGTATCAGTAAGAAAAACATCCAGTCCGCCGACTTCTTTATCGCCCATATTCATCACTTTTCGAACGTGGTTGATATCGCCAATCATATAAAGATCGTCCACGAGTTTGATGTCGGTTTTGTAGATTCCTTTGATGAGAAATTTTCTGTAAATCGGTTTTTGATCTTCTTTGGAAAAAATGGTGACAATGCTGTCATTGGCTTTCAGGGAAAGATCGTTGGCTATTTTTTCAGAGAGAATGACTTCATTATTATAACCATCTTCTTTGTAATCGGGAATGCTTCCGGAGATGATGAAGGGTTGAAATCTTTCTTTATCAAAATCTTTTCCAACGCCTTTCAGGATGATGCCTGCAAAATTGGTTTCGGTTCTCAGAATTCCGCTGACGGAGGCGTAGGATTGTAAACCTGCAACTTCCGGAATCTGCTTCAGTGCTTTGATGTCCAAGCCTTTTGTATCCAGAATCGAAGAATTGTAGGATGAGTTGGAGCGTGTAGATTTCACAGAAACATCGCCACTGAAATTGGAAATTCTGTTTTCTATGGCTCTTTTGGAACCCAGACCTGTGGAAATCGTAATCAAGGAAACAATGATGCCCAACGCAACAGAAAGCCTGCCGATGTGGACAATCACTTTGGAGAGATTATTTTTGTTATCTTTGGAAAACGCTATCTTTTTCGAGAAATATAACGGAAAATTCAAATCAATGATTTTAAGCCTCAAAAATAAAACTTTAGTTTTTATCCTGCTAATTTATTTTAGTTCAATCCCATTTATTAAATCTCAAAGTCCATCCAAAGACTGTTTTGAAACGGCTACAGACAGACCGGAACTCTATCTTCCGCTTTTGAAAAATAAAAACGTCATCGTTGCGGCCAACCAAACCAGCCTTTTGAAAAATAAAAAACATCTGGTTGATTTTTTGGTAGAGAATAACATTAAAATAAAATCAATATTCGCCCCAGAACACGGCTTCCGAGGAACGGCGGACGCTGGCGAACACGTGAAAAGTGGTGTTGACAAAAAAACGGGCTTGCCAATCGTTTCTCTCTACGGTGACAACAAAAAACCAAAAGCCGAATATCTGAAAGGCGCTGATGTGATTCTCTTTGATATTCAGGATGTTGGCGTTAGGTTCTACACTTACATTTCGACATTAACTTATATAATGGAAGCGGCGGCGGAAAATAATATTGAAGTGATTGTTCTCGACAGACCCAATCCGCACGACGGCTACACAGACGGACCGATGATGCGCGACAAATGGAAAAGTTTCATAGGTTTGCATAATGTTCCTGTGGTTTACGGACTCACCATCGGGGAATATGGAAAAATGGTAAACGGCGAAAAGTGGCTTAAAAATAATGTGACCGCAAAATACACTGTGATCCCGATGCTTAATTATCACAAGCAAAAAAGATATGGCGTTTCCGATAAACCTTCGCCAAATCTGCCTAATGATAAATCCATCAATCTCTATCCAAGTCTTTGTTTTTTTGAAGGAACGCAGGTTTCGGTTGGGCGCGGAACGGATTTACCTTTTCAAGTTTATGGAAGTCCTTGGACGAAAAATTTCGCTTATCAATTCACGCCAAAACCAACTGAAGGCGCAAAAGATCCTTTCCTGAACGGGAAATTATGTTACGGCGAAAACCTCAGCCAATATTCGAAAGATTTGCGACAACTGAATCTCGAATGGCTTTTGAAATCCTATAAAAATTATAAGAATCCACAACAAGATTATTTCCTGAAAAATCTCTTCTTTGATAAACTCGCAGGAAGCGATGAACTCAGAAAACAAATGATTGCCGGAAAATCTGAAAAAGAAATCCGAGAAAGCTGGAAAAAAGACTTGGAGAATTTTGAAAAGATAAGACAGAAATATATTGTTTATCCAAACTAACAAAACCTCGCAAATTGCGAGGTTTTGTTTTATAAAAAGTAAAAATTATTTAAAGAAAAAAGAAATCCCAGCGTTGACACCGAAAGTATTCTTGGTTGTTTTTTCCTGATAAGTACCATTTTGAACAAAACCCAGACGAGGAGCATCATATACATAACTCGGAAAATCCTGGTCGTAGAAAGCTTGATTAAATGTTACGCCCACATCGATTCCGATAGATGAGGTGATTAAATAAATAATTCCTGCTTTTCCTTTCCAAGCATAACCCTTTTTTTTGAATTCGTTATCCAAAGAATAATTGCTTTCGATTTCATACAAATCAAAACTTGATTTTATTGAAGCTAAACCTATACCCGCTCCCAAATAAGGTAACAATTTTTTACCTGAATTGAAATAATAAGTGACAGTCGGCATTAGATAAAAAATATTAGATTTATATTTCATATCATAGGAGTATCCCCAGTGGTATTCTCTTTCTTTGGTAGTTTCTGAGTTTACTCCAAAATCAATTCCTACAGCCAAGTTATTGATTACAAAATAGCCGACAGAAGGAGTCACAGCAAAAGATGAAACTTTTGGTCCATCTGATGAATTCCCGTTAGTTTTATACTTTGTTGTCGAATTATTAAATCCGATCGCAGTAGATCCGCCAGCAATCCAAGAACCTTTTTCTGTCTGAGCATTTATCAAACCGAAGACTAGGATTGCATTCGCTAATAATATTTTTTTCATAGTTACAATTTATATCTGCAACTTAAAGATTATTTTAAAATGGAACAAAACGATTAATGATAGGTAAATATTAATTTTCATTAATTGTTTTAGTATCAGTGACTATAAATAAAAAACCTCGCTATTTGCGAGGTTTATGTTTATTGAAAAATAAATCTAATTAGAATTTGTAAACCAAACCTAAATTGATATTACTTAAGTTAACTCCAAGATTGAAGTTATTTGTAGCTTTAGCGCCTTCTACGTCAGCTTTTACAGAGTTAAATCCTAGAACTCCCCATTTAGCTTCTAGAGCAAAATGATTATTCAAGAAGTAATTGATACCTGGAGCAAATGCAAAACCGAAACCATTAGTTTTGAATTTTTCAGCACCAGAAACTCCACTATCCTCAGAAGTATTCATATAATCAACACCTAGTTCAGCAAAGATAGAAAATTTAGAAGCTGGCATCCAGTAATATCTACCAAAAAGACCTGCAGAAAACTCATTTGATTTGATTTTGTCTTCGCCATCGTCTTCTGTCAAATTACTAAAACCTAATCTAGCACCAACAGCAATGTTTTCAGACACAAAATGACCTACACTCGGAGAAAATGTAAATCCGCTTGTTTTAGCTTCGTCGTAAGATGAAGAACCAAACCCTACAGCACCTGTAACGAAAGTACTTCCTTTTGCAAAACCTTCAGAAGTTTCTTGAGCGTTCATTGCTCCGAAAAGTGCAACTGCACCTAGAACTAATAATTTTTTCATAGTTTGTTAAATTTAAGGATGCAAATGTATTAATTTTTATTAAAACACCAAATATTCAAC
>JAGNPP010000056.1 GCA_017989575.1 Chryseobacterium sp. | reverse complement strand
ATTCCATTAATGCACAACAATTTGTGATTATTATTTTGAATTATTCCAGTAATATATTTATAAAGATCTTCTTTCCAATTTGTTTTTATGACTGACTCTCTATATTTCACAGCAAAAATCAATTGAATATGGATTTGAGAATATGTCCCATTAGATTCAGCCATAATTAGAGATTTTATCGATCGTATTTTTCACCAACATTTCGGTGCTTCGCACCTTGTTAAATCATAAATGTTTTGCTTCTACCGATATGTCACGACTTCGTCGCTCAATATTCAACACAACTTAAAATCCCACCAATATTTCGCAACTTCGTTGCTTTGAAAAACATTGAAAATAAATCAATTAAAAATCCAGCTGAAAAGCTTTTTCCTCATCCGATTTGATTCCCAAAGCTTCGTAGATATAATCAAAAGTAGAAAGCAAAACCGGTTTTCCGTTGATAATGCAAACATCGTGTTCAAAATGTGCGGATGTTTTGTTGTCCAAAGTCGTCACCGTCCAACCATCATTATGGAATTTTACTTTCTCGGTTCCAAGGTTGATCATTGGCTCGATAGCAAGCGCAATTCCGTCTTTTAGGACTTTTCCGCTTCCCGGTTTTCCATAGTTTGGAACTTGAGGATCTTCGTGCATTTTTCTACCAACGCCGTGTCCCACCAATTCGCGGACAACGCCATAGCCTTCTTTCTCACAATGTTTTTGGATCGCGTTTGAAATATCACCAACACGTTTTCCTCTCACGCATTGCTCGATGCCTTTGTACAAGGATTCTTTCGCAACTTTCAACAACTTTTTGTCTTCGGCAGACACTTCACCGACTTCAAAAGTGTAAGCGTGATCGCCCACGAAACCATTCCAGAAAACACCGCAATCTACGGACAAAATCGTCCCTTCCTTTACTGGTTCTGTGTTTGGAATGCCGTGAACAACTTGGTCATTCGGCGAAATACAAAGTGATGCAGGAAATCCACCATAACCTAAAAATGCAGGTTCTGCACCGTGATCTTTGATAAAATCGTAAGCTAATTTGTCAAGATGTAAGGTTGTAACGCCCGGCTTTATTTCCTTAGCCAACATTCCCAAAGTCTGGGAAACCAATCGTGCACTTTGCTTCATCAACCGAAGCTCCTCTATTGTTTTGAGTTGAATCATATTTTTTAGATATTTAGATAATAGACGGATAAAATATAGACTCTTATGTCTATGTTCTATCCGTCTATTATCTATTCGTCCTTAATTTTACCAAAAAAGGCCTTTTTTCTTTTCCTTTTTCATTTTGGAGTAAGCGTGAACTTCACCACCAGCAACCTGGAATTCTATTCTTTCATTGATGATCTGGTAGATCTCGCCCCAACCTGGGAATCCGCCAAGATTTCTGTCGTCTATGAAAAGGTCGGCGTCCAATTTTCTGGATTGTGTTTCGTGGTCGAAAACTTCACCTTCGAAACTTGAGTTGATGGCGTAAAATTCCAAACCGTTTTTTCTGCAAAATTCCACAGCATCTTCCAAAGATTTTCCGTGTCTGTAGGTCCAAAGTATCAATCTGTAACCTTCACCTTGAAGTTTCTTCAACGTTTCGAATGCAAATGTTTTAGCCTTTCCAATACCTGGATAAGCATCATCCACAATAGTTCCATCGAAATCGATTGCTAGTTTTTTGTTGCTTTTGATCATTGTTGTTTTATAAAAAATAGGTGTGCAAATATACGAATTATATAAATTCCTTTTTAAGATAGAATTAGATTTAGATTCAGAGCAATTTTATGGTAATTAATTATAACCCATAAAAAATGCGCTGAAATAGCGCATTATATTTTTAATTTTTCACCCATTTGAAACTGTAAGGCAGTTCCGGTGTTTTGATCCTGTCTGAGATCCTTTGCAATCTGTCTGGTAACTTCATTAGATAATCTCTGGCTCTTTCGGCTTGGTCATTCAGATTTTTCATTTGATCGATTTTCCATTCGTCCAAAAGATCAGAAAGAATATTGATGTAATCTTGCGCTGTGTAAACCATTGCTCTCTGCGCTGCATCAGAAAAATGTTCCCAAAGTTCACCTGCTTTTTGTCCAGATTCTCTAAGCAAATGTGCTGGCATTACGATTTTCCTTTTCATCATATCTTCGAAGGCCAGCATCATTCCGCTGGCATCCATTTCGAAAATTCTAGAAGAAAAATCTTTGTAAGCTTTGGCGTGTCTTGCTTCATCCGCTGCGATGACACCACACATTTGTGCCAGTTTTTTGTTCCCAGATTGCTTTGCCAAAGTCCCAACTCTTCTGTGGGAAATATTGGTTGCCGTTTCCTGAAAACTAGTATAAACAAAGTTTTTATAAGGATCTGAACTCGTTCCGATATCGAAACCATCGCTGATCAAATGTTGTGTTGTGATCTCCATCTCGCGCATATTGACGCGACCGCAGAGGTAAAGATATTTTCCCAGAAGATCGCCGTGGCGGTTTTCTTCCGCTGTCCAAGCTCTGATCCATTTGGTCCAGCCTGTATTTTTTTCTTGATTTACACCATCTAAGTTCATCAACCACGATTCGTAAGTTGGCAACGCTTCTTCTGTGATGCAATCACCAATCAATGTTACGAAAAGGTCATAAGGCATTTCCCTGGCAAACGTTTGCAGTTCCTCGATTTCGTATTTGAAATTTTCGCTAGAACTGTCCGGAAGGAAATCCGAAGGTTGCCATATTTTTTCGATCGGTGTAAGATATGATGCGATAAACTCGTCCATATTCTTTTCCATCGATCTCATCACCTCTATTTGTAACTCTTTTTCGTGCATTAATCTGAATCTTATTTTATTGTTTCAAATATAACAAAATCATACCAATGGATATTAATCAAACGAAGTTTGTGATAGTTTGTGAGTATTAAGCTGTTGTTTGACAAGTTAATAAAGTTTGATCCAATACTCGAATTGATTGCAGCCCGACTTGATAGCACTCTCTTGCAGCTAGACCTGCTAAGGCAACAAAAGGTGGAACCCTTCGACAAGCTCAGGATAAACTACAGGCGGAAATAGCTGCCCAAATAATTTTAATAAAAAAAGCCGGCTTTAAAAACCGACTTTGTATTTTAAATTTTCTTTACCCCAACCCTAAAGGGAGGAAAATTTCTAGTTTCTTTTAGTTTGCTATAATATTTCCAGTCATTTCTTCCGGAATATCCACGCCCATTACTTTCAAAATAGTTGGTGCAACGTCGCCCAATTTTCCTGGCGTCAAATTCCAAGTATGCTCTTTGTCCATCACGATTAGCGGAACCAAGTTTGTGGAATGTTGCGTGTTTGGAGAACCATCTGGATTGATCATCACATCCGAGTTTCCGTGGTCAGCTAAGATGAAAACCGCATAACCATTGTCGTAAGCCGTAGTTGCGACTTTTTGAATGCACTCGTCAACAACTTCTGCCGCCTTAACCGCTGCTGAGAAAACGCCTGTGTGACCTACCATATCTGTATTCGCAAAGTTGAGAACCACAAAATCTGCTGTTCCGTTTTCCAATTCTGGAACGATGGAATTGGTAATGTCGTAAGCGGACATTTCTGGTTTCAAATCGTAGGTTGCAACGTCTTTTGGACTTGGGCAAAGCAATCTTCTTTCCTGAACAAATTCTGCCTCGCGACCGCCTGAGAAGAAGAAAGTCACGTGTGGATATTTTTCTGTTTCGGCAATTCTGATTTGGGATTTGCCTGCGGATTCCAACACTTCGCCCATTGTTTTTTGAAGGACGTTCTCATCAAAAACAACTTTTACGTTTTGGAAGGATTTATCGTAGTTCGTCAAAGTCACATAATACAGATCCAGCTTTTTCATTCCATATTCTGGAAAATCGTGCTGTGTCAAAACTTCTGTGATCTCACGTCCTCTGTCAGTACGGAAATTGAAAGAAATTACAACATCGTGGTCTTCAATCTTGCCAATCGGGAAATGGTTTTGAATCGCTACAATCGGTTGGATGAACTCATCCGTTACATCCTCATTATAAGATTCCTGAATCGATTGTACAAAATCTTTGCTTTCCTTTCCAACGCCGTTTACCATCAGATCATAAGCTAACTTCACACGCTCCCAACGTCTGTCTCTGTCCATCGCGTAATAACGGCCAATCAAAGAAGCCAGTTTTCCCGTGGTTGAATTCATATGCGTCAAAAGTTCCTCGATGAAACCTTTTCCAGATTTCGGGTCGCAATCTCTACCGTCTGTAAAGGCGTGAACGAAAACATTTTTGTCCAATCCAAATTCGTGAGCGGCGGTCAATAAGCCTTTCAAGTGATTGATATGGGAATGCACGCCACCGTTGGAAACCAAACCGATGAAATGTACTTTTTTGTTGTTTGCTCTTGCGTATTCGAAAGCGTTTTGGATGACGTGTTCTCTGCCGAGACTTCCGGTTTCAACTGCCATATTTAGTCTTACTAGATTCTGATATACTACTCTACCAGCGCCAAGATTCATATGTCCAACTTCGGAATTTCCCATTTGTCCGGCGGGAAGACCAACCGCCAAACCACTTGCTTCGAGGGTTGTGTTTGGAAAAGTTTGAAGGGCGTAATCTATAAAAGGCGTTTTGGCTTGTTTGAGAGCGGAAACTTCGTCATTAAGACCGATTCCCCAGCCGTCTAATATTGCAAGGATTGCTTTTTTTGACATTTTGATTTCTTATTTTGTTTATACAAATTTACGAAATGGAATGGGGAATGGGGAATTTTGGTGGGTGTTTTTTTCGGATTAGAAATTTCTATAAGCTTCCACCTAAAGCTTTATAATAATCTATTGTTCTTTTTATCCCATTTAATTGTTCTTTGGAAATATTTTTTATATCGTGATATTGTCTACCAATAAATTTCATTTTAGCTGATTTTGCATTTGCTAAAGCTTTTAATAATTCTTTATCATTAACTGTTGAAACATTTTCATCAAACCATTCCCAAATATAGCCTCCATCTCCAGAATCAGTCTCTGTACTTAATGGAATATATTCATATGCTTTTCCATCAATCGAAAATTGAATTTTGTCAAAAAACAACCATTCGCTAGAATAGTATTGAACTCTGAATCTTAAATTACTAGGGATATTATTTTCAGTTTGAAAATAACAATAAATCCCATTTTGATTTGTGTATGCTGGTGCAGATTTTGGTTTTATCCAAGTTTTTCCTTCAGGTGAAAACTCATCTTTTTTCTGTTTAAAATAAGTTTTTAATTCTTTGATTTTTGCAGAATCGATGTTACTCTTATTTGTATTAACAACCGATTTTGGAATTGAATTACCTAAAGAAAGAATGCTTTCTGTTATTTCATTTTCTCTTTTTTCTTTATTTGGAAAATCAATGTAAGTAATCTCTTTTCCTTTATCATCATAAACACTAAAACTAATTGGTGTGGATGAAGAAGACCCTAATGATTTTTTCATATCGACTGTAACTTTTTGAGAAATTACAAACTTTTTGAAAGCCTCAAGATATGCTAAAGTATCATTTTCAGCTTTGAATTCTTCTTCCTTATCTTCTCTATCGATTCCACCGCCAAGTAATCTTTCTCTTTCAATTTTTTCAACATATTTATAATCCTTTTTACAAGAAAATAAAGTTATTGACATTAAAAAAAATAGTAGTATTTGTTTATTCATATTTAGAAAATTAGGGTTAATTTTAATTAATTTCTCAAATATAAAATATCCAATTATAATTTCTTTACGGTTTTCCGTAAAACCCGAAATATTCAAGAATAAAAACACAACACAACTCTCGTTCACATCTTTCATAGAATAATAATTATCACTACCTTTAAAACCCTTATTTAAATTGATAAAATGGACTTGAGAGACCAACTGAAAAACCTTTTTCCGCAACACGATGAGCAGGATTTTGAAATGCCAGATGAAGAGAAAGAAAACTTCAAACAGAAAGAACCGCTCGTTTGCAAATTCGAGAAGAAAGGAAGAAACGGAAAACCCGTCACCATCATAGAAGGCTGGGAAGGCGACGACGAAGGCCTGAAAGAAATCTCAAAAAAAATCAAAACAAAACTGGGAATCGGTGGCTCGGAAAAAGATGGCGTCATCATCATCCAAGGCGACAACCGCGACAAAATAATGACCATCCTAAAAGAAATGGGCTACAAAACAAAACGTGTCGGAGGTTGATTTATAAATGATGAATGATAAGTGATGAATGATTTAATTTCTGGTTTTTCAGAAAATAACAGATATATTTTCCAAACAAATGAATGATAATCAAATCATCATCATTGGCGCTGGTCCTGCGGGATTGATGGCATCGCAAATCCTTGCTGAGAAAGGTTTTAAAGTTCAAATTTTTGAGCAAAACAAAGCTTCCGGAAGAAAATTTTTGGTTGCTGGAAATGGTGGTTTTAATTTGACTCATAGCGAAGAATTAGAATCCTTTATCGAAAAATATGATTCGCCGGAAATTCGGGATATTGTAAAAGGTTTTGACAATAAAAAAGTCGTGGATTGGCTTTCTGACTTGGGAGTTACGACTTATGTTGGAAGTTCTGGGAAGATATTTCCTACGAAGAATTTTAAACCGATTCAGGTTTTGAAAGCTTGGTTGGATAGATTGGAGCAACTTGGCGTTGTCATTCATTACGAGCATACTTTTATTGATTTCGATGAGAATTCTGTTACCATTAAAAATAAAGAGAACGAAATTAAAGTTGACTATTCAAAATTGATTTTAGCGATGGGTGGCGGTTCCTGGAAAAAGACTGGTTCTGATGCAAAATGGATTGAGATTTTAAAATCAAAAAATATTGAAATCACACCTTTGGAATCTGCAAATTCTGGTTACGATACGGATTCTAAATTTCATCAATTACAAGGTCAATATCTTAAAAATATCAAAGTTTCTTTTGAGGGAAATGATAAAATCGGAGAAGTGGTTTTTACAAAATATGGCATCGAGGGAAGTCCAATTTATTATCTAAATCGATTTACAAGAAAACACGATTTTCCTTTAACTTTATATATAGATTTAAAACCCAATCTCTCAGAATCTGAAATCTTCAAAGCATTAAACGGAACTGAAAAGATAAGTCAGGTTTTAAAAAGAAAATTAAAACTCTCGACAACGGCGCTCAACCTTCTCAAAACTTTAGATAAAGAAACTTACACAAACATAGAAATTCTATCAAAATTAATAAAGAAATTCCCGATTGAGATTCTAAGCTATCGACCAATCGACGAAGTGATTTCGACTTCGGGCGGTGTTTCATTTTCAGAATTGAATCATAAACTTGAACTAAACAAATTCCCCAACGTTTTCTGCGCCGGCGAAATGATCGATTGGGAAGCGCCGACTGGCGGTTATCTTTTGCAGGCTTGTTTCAGCACGGGAAATTGGGTTGCCAATCAAATCGAAAATTCTTAGAATTTTAAATGTTTTCAAAATTAAAAAGCCTCAATCCTTTTGCGGATGAAGAATTTTGTTAACTTTAAGACCTTTTTATTTTCAAAATATTCAAATAAATAAATTATAAATATGATCAACAAACTAGCAGATTCCGAACTGGTTCTAAACGACGACGGAAGTGTTTATCACCTTAATCTTCTACCCGAAGACCTTGCCGAAAAAGTAATATTGGTGGGCGATCCGGACAGAGTTCCAAAAGTTTCGAAATACTTTGATACGATTGACGTCAAAAAAAATAAAAGAGAATTCTATACACACACAGGAACTTTACGTGGCGAGAGAATCACCGTGATGTCAACCGGAATCGGGACAGAGAACATCGATATTGTGATGAACGAGCTGGATGCTTTGGTGAATATCGATTTGAAAGCTAAGGAATTCAAAACCGAACATAAAGCTTTGGAACTTTTCCGTTTGGGAACTTGCGGAAGTGTGAATCCGGACATCGAGGTTAATAATATGTTGGTAACAGAAAATGTGGTTGGTCTGGATGGACTTTTGCATTTTTATCAGGATTATCAATTTGAGAATGAGTTCAGTAAAAACTTCTTGGAGAAGTTTCCTTACGCTAACATCAAACCAATGTTGTATTTCTCAGATTGGGCAAAGGATATTTCGGATTATTATGCCGATGCAAAATACAGAGGAAACACTGCGACTTTCCCAGGATTTTACGCACCTCAGGGTCGTCAGTTAAGATTGAAAGCTTTGGATGACCAATTCCTAGAAACATTGAATGACCTCGGCGTTTCCAACTTCGAAATGGAAACTTCTGCAATCTATGGTTTATCAAAATTACTGGGACACAAAGCTTTGACCGTCAACTGCGTCATCGCCAACAGAAGACGTGGCGAGTTTGCAAGCGACCACCACGCATCAGAAAAAATGATGATAGAATGGGTTCTTGAGAGAATTATTAAATAAGAAATCGGAATTCGTTTTTCCCCAACCCTAAAGGGAGCCGAATTCCACTCACGAAAATTTCCACCCTTTAGGGTTGGGGAAAGAAATTTTTAAACCAAGCAACATTCATTTGTGAATGTTGCTTTTTTCTTGTTTGGTTTTATTTATAATTACTTTAACGTTCGTTAAGATTTTGCGGCATTCTAATTGAATAATTGATGAGTATCAAATCAAATTTTTCAATACTAATCACAAAAACAAAATATTATGAGTACGCACGACGAAAAATATAATGACGCAGAAAGAGCAGTTAACAGAACTGAAAACTCATTAGAAAACGCAGCTGAAAATGCTAAAAACAAAGTCAATGAATATGCCGACAAAGCAAGAAATTACATTGACGAACAAAAAAGAACCAATCAGGAATCTACAAAAGAAGGATTCTTTGAAAACCTAAAAGCAAATGCAAAAGACGCTTGGGAAGACACCAAAGACTTTGCAGAGAAAGCTTGGGAAAGTACAAAAGATACCGCTTCTGACGCTTGGGAAAAAACCAAGGATGCTAGCGAAGATGTAAAAGCAGAAGTCAGAAAAGCAACGAATTAGTTTTAAGTTAGTAATAGTTTTTCAAAACGAAAGGAGAAGACACTTATCAAGTCTTCTCCTTTTTATTTATATTTGCGTCCTATTTTATTCATAATGAAAAACTTGCTTTTCGCTGTTCTATTTTCAGGTTTCTTTGCAAATTCTCAGACTTTCAATCAAGATTATGCAAATGTTAGCAATTTGGTTTCGCAGACCAATATCAATAACAATTTGCTGGAGTTTGAAGCTTTGGGCGTCAAGACTACAGGTTCCACAGCCAACAACAATGCCTACACTTGGTTGAAGAATAAATATTTATCCTTTGGATATTCGGAAAGTCAAATTACAAGAGACAATTTCACTTACGGCGGGCAATCTTCCTCCAATATTATCGTCACAAAACAAGGTTCCAAGTATCCCAATATTTTTGTCATCATCTGCGGACATTACGACACCATCAATGGTCCGGGAACCAATGACAACGGAAGTGGCGTTTCTGTAATCTTGGAAGTAGCGCGACTTTTGAAAAACATCAACACAGAATATTCGATCAAATTCATCAATTTCTCCGGCGAAGAACAAGGATTGATTGGCTCATCCCATTATGTAAACAATGTCGTGAATGCCACCAGCCCAAAAATGAACATCCGACTGGTTCTCAACATCGATGAAGTTGGCGGAATCAAAGGACAAACCAACGACACAGTCACTTGCGAACGAGACGAATCTCTCAATCCAAGCACAAACAACACCGCATCCAACACTTTCACACAACAATTAATTAATTGTGTGAAGCTCTATTCGCCGCTCAAGACCAACTTTAGCTACGCCTATTCCTCAGATTACGTCCCTTTTCAGACCAACGGCGAGATCATCACAGGCTTGTTCGAGTACAACGAAACGCCTCACGCACACACCGCGAATGACAAGTACATCAACCTCGATCCCGTTTACATCTACAACATTGCGAAAGCTACAACAGGCGCAGTTCAGCATTTTGCAGTTGCCACCCAGAATTTGAGCGTTCACAATGTAAAAGAAGCTATCTCAAGTTTCACAGTTTCTCCAAATCCCGCAAAAGACTACATTCAATTAGACTTTCAAAATAGCAAAAATCAAAAATTTAGCTTTACAATTACAAGTCTGGAAGGAAAAATCGTGAGTGAAACCCAAAATCAAACAAGGATTGATATTTCCAAACTTCCGAAAGGAATTTACCTCGGAACTTTCAAAGTAGAAGACCAAACCATCACAAAGAAAATCATAGTCGAGTAAAATTTAATTATTAATTATTCGGGCAATCCCTCGCCTCCGCAATGGCCACATCTCGGGTCGCGCTATCCGCTACTATCTTTTCCCATCCTTGGCTTTTCCCACCGCTTTGGAAAAAGGATAACCGCTACTATCGCTATTGCGAAGAAGATTGTCACAAGATTAACGATTCTGGTATTTTAGAACATTTCTACATTTCTATTTTCGAGAATAAACAATCATAATAATTTCACTTTACGAATTTTAAAATTTGTATCTTTGCCGTTATGCAGAAAATCTTAATAGTAGAAGACGAAAAAGCAATTTCCGGCGTTCTACACAGTATTTTATCGGACGAACTTCCTGATTACCAATTCGAAATAGCCGAAGATGGTCTTGAAGGTTTCAAATTCATAGAAAAAGAAGATTTTGCTTTGGTGATTTCTGATATCAAAATGCCAAAAATCTCCGGAACCGAACTTCTGAAACAAAGCCTTCAGCTAAAACCTGAAACCACTTTTGTGATGATCTCCGGGCACGCAGACATAGACACTGCAGTCGGCTGTTTAAGAGAAGGCGCTTATGATTTTATCTCAAAACCTATCGACATCAACAGATTGATCACCAGCGTCAAAAATGCATTAGACAAAGGCAATCTCCTAAAAGCAAACACCAATCTGAAGCAGGAAAACTCCCAGCTGAAGAAAAAAGTGAATAAAAAATACCAGATGGTTGGGCAATCGCCTGCGCTTAAGAAGATTCAGGAAATCATCGACAAAGTAGCGGTTTCCGACGCAAGAGTTCTTGTGACTGGACCAAACGGTGCTGGTAAAGAATTAGTAGCTCACGCCATCCATTCTCAAAGCGAAAGATCCAGAGGTCCAATGATCGAGGTCAACTGCGCGGCAATCCCATCAGAGTTGATCGAAAGTGAATTATTCGGTCACGTGAAAGGTTCGTTCACAGGCGCAATCAAAGATAAATCTGGAAAATTCGAGCAGGCAACTGGCGGAACAATTTTCTTGGATGAAATTGGTGATATGAGTTTGGTTGCTCAGGCAAAAGTACTTAGAGCGTTGCAGGAAAGCAAAGTTTCCCCTGTTGGAAGTGACAAAGAGATCAAAGTTGATGTTCGTGTCATTGCTGCAACCAACAAAAATCTGGCTAAGGAAATCGAGCAAGGAAAATTCCGTGAAGATTTGTATCACAGGCTTTCTGTGATCGAAATCAGCGTTCCGTCTCTTAACGACAGAGCTGAGGATATTCCATTGTTGGTAGAGCATTTCACCAATTCAATTGCTTCAGAAAACGGTTCTGCAGCTAAGAAATTTGATGATAAAGCAATCAAATCATTACAGCAATATGACTGGACTGGAAACATCCGTGAACTAAGGAATGTTGTGGAGCGTTTGATTATTCTTGGAGCTGATCCTGTGACAGCAGATGATGTTGCGAGTTTTGTAAAGAAATAAACTAAATTAAATATTATATTTAACCGCAGTTTATTCTGCGGTTTTTTTTTGAACAAAAATGAAAAATCCCCCATTTTTATTTTTCATTCGACAATAATAAATACAACTTTAAAAAATGAAATTTTTAGATAAACAATACACACAACAAGGGCTGAAACTGGCGCTTCCTGTGATGCTAACACAAGTCGGGCAAGTGTCCGTGAATCTCTTCGATAA
>JAGNPP010000253.1 GCA_017989575.1 Chryseobacterium sp. | reverse complement strand
AACTTCTGCCTCGGCAAATTAATCTCGTGCGCCTGTGGATAAGGTTTTCGTGAAGTCATACTCACATCTTCTCTGATTTGTTTGTGGACATCGTATTGCTTTTCTTTATCATAAGCGTAGCGTGGATCAGGAATCATAGGCATCTTAGCCATTTTATGGATCGTTATGGTTGGGAAATGATAATCCACTTCCACCGTTCCCAACAAAAGATAGCAACCACCACCCTGAAATTGATATTTTTCCAAACTATCCGGAAAGTGTGCCGTGTCAAAATAATCGCCATTCACATCAACCCAAGTTCCGAAAAACATTGCTCCCTTTTTGGTTGGAACGTGTTTTCTGGAAATCAAATATGCTAACATTTTCACTTGGCTTTTATGAAACTTCAATAAGTCTTTTACGAAAACATTACCTCGGTATTTGGTCTGTAACAAGTCAAAAGGACTACAAGAAACAGGAAATCCAATAATTTCAACTTCATCAAAAGCATCTTCAAACGGTTCCCGTTTCAATTCCGGAAGTTTAAAGTCATTGGCTAGTTCATCGAAAAGAGCGATATTTCTATTTTCGATTTTATAATTGATTAGCAACAATCTCGCTTCCACCAAAAGTTCGTTTTTAGGTTTTCCCGTAAATCTGAACGCACCGATGAAAATCAAGGTCTGAAGGGTTTCAATTCCGATTGGAATACGTTTGATAAAGTTTTCCAAAGATTTGTAATCGCCGTTTTTCTCCCGTTCTTCGGAAATGATTTGAGCCACTTTTGTCTCAAGCGATTGCAAAACCATAAAGCCCAAATAGATTTCCTTTCCTTTCAAAATCGTTTGATAGTCGCTGTTGTTCACACAAGGATTCTGAACATCAGCACCAGACATTCTCGCTTCGTGGATGTAAACTTCCGTCCGGTAAAAACCACCTTGATTATTGATGACCGAAACCATAAATTCCAACGGATAATAAACCTTCAAATACAGACTCTGGTAGCTTTCCACCGCATAAGAAGCCGAGTGCGCCTTGCAGAAAGAATAGCCCGCAAAAGACTCGATTTGCCGAAAAGCTTCCGCAGTCATTTGCTCCGAATGTCCTTGGTTTTTACAAGATTTAAAGAAATTAGACTTTACTTCATTCAGTTTTTGAATCGACCTTTCCTTTCCACTCATTGCACGTCTCAGAATGTCACCATCAGCGTGAGAAAGTCCACCAAAATATTGGGCAATTTTTATCACATCTTCTTGATAGACCATAATGCCGTAAGTTTCCTTCAGGTTTTTCTCAAACACGGGATGAAAATATTCAAACTGATTCGGATGATTGTGCCGAAAAATATATTCCCGCATCATTCCACTTTGCGCAACACCAGGTCGAATGATGGAGGAAGCGGCCACCAAAGTTCGGTAATCACTACATTCCAACCGTCTCAATAAGCCACGCATTGCCGGACTTTCGATGTAAAAACAGCCAATTGTTTTTCCAATCGCTAAATATTCATTGCAGACAGATTCGTCTTTAGAAATAGAAGTGTCCCGAATGTCAATCTCAATTCCTCTGTTTTTTTTGATTAATTCTACCGTATCGTTTATAGTTCCAAGTCCTCGCTGTGAAAGAATGTCGAGTTTTTCGAGTCTCATATCTTCTGCAACATCCATATCAAATTGAGCAATCGGAAATCCTTTTGGTGGCATTTCTAAAGCAGTAAAATTGGTGATAGGTTCTTCTGAAATTAAAATCCCACAAGCGTGCATACTTCGTTGGTTTGGAAATTTTTCCATTAATTTCCCATAATCTTGAACGAGTTTTACAATAGAATTTCTATCGTGGTTTTCCATAGGTTTCCCAGCCAAATCGTCTAATTCTTCTTTGGGTAAACCAAAAGCTTTTCCTACTTCCCTGAAAATCGATTTATATTTAAATTCTACATTAGTTCCGCAAAAAGCCACATAATCTTTTCCGTATCGTTTAAAAATATATTTCAATATGTCATCTCTGTTTTGCCAGCTCCAATCGATGTCAAAATCAGGTGGTGATTTTCTGTTAAGGTTAAGAAACCTTTCAAAGTAAAGGTCAAGTTCCAAGGGACAAATGTCTGTGATTCCAAGACAATAGCTCACAATAGAATTAGCACCGCTACCTCTTCCAACGTGCATAAATCCCATTCGATTACTGTAGCGAACAATGTCCCAAGTAATCAGGAAATAGGAACAAAAATTAAGGTCATCAATTACTTTAAGTTCTTTCTCAACACTTTTCTCCGCTTCTGCGTGATTCAAACCGTATCTTTTTTTTAATCCTAAATGTGCTAATCTACTGAGCATTTTTACATCTGTTTTCTTTGATTTTGTATAAGATTGTTTGTTTCTTACCTTTTTAAAATCAAATTCAAAACTACATTCAGCGAGAATTTTTTTTGTATTATTAATGATTTGAGGATAATGTTCAAATGATTTTACTAAATCAATTTCCGGTTTTAAATGTTCCGATTTTCTGCAAATCTCATCTTGAGAAAGTTTTGAAATCAAAGTGTTTCCGTCAATCGCTCTCAGGATTCGATGAAGATTATATTCCTTTTTTGTGCTGAAAGTGACAGGCTGAAGAACAACCATTTTGTTGATTTTATCTTTGAACTTTGGTCGAATCAACAGATTCAATTCCTCTTCTCGGATTCCGATAAATTCATTTTCTTTTAAAGTTTCAGGAATATTTTGAATTGGATAAATCACGAATACTTGGTTGTAATTCGGAGCCGTTTCAGAAAGTTCGACGCCGTCGCAATTATGTTTCGTCAGAATTTTATTTACCTCTCCAATTCCACTGAATTCCTTCGCAATAGCAATGTATAAGAGTTTGTTTTCTTTTCTCACTTCAATGCCAACAATCGGTTTGATTCCTTTTTTTTCACATTCTTTTTTGAAATTATAAATAGCGGTCACGGTATTAATATCCGTTAAAACCAATGTCTTGATTCCAAGTTCATCAGCTTGATTTACCAGATTTTGAACCGATAAAGTGCCGTAACGAAGGCTGTGATAAGAATGACAGTTGAGATACATTTAATTAAAATTTTTAAAAATTATTTGCCGAAATCATAACCGGACGCTCGACCAAGCGCATCTTTTCCGAATCGGTTTTTGAGATAATCCATCGTCTGATAAAGGCTCATCTGTTCTTCCGTATCTTCAAAAAGATTCATCTGATGATTGCCGTGAACCAAGTCTGTGAAGCGCAAACCGACCAGCCGAATACGCATTCTTCTGGTGTAAACTTTATTGAAAAGTTCCAGCGCCACTCTGGACAACGTGTGGTCGGCAGACGTGTAAGCAATTTTGTGTTGCTTGGTTTCCGTATCGAAATTGGAATATCGGATTTTGATAACAACCGTGGAAGTCAGCCATTTTTCTTGCCTTAATTGATAGGCTAACTTTTCTGCCATTCCCGAAATCAACCTTTTTATTTCCAAAACATCAATGGAATCGGTAGCAAAAGTCCGTTCGGAAGAAATCGATTTCTTTTCGGAATAGGGAACGACGGGATTCTCATCAATGCCGTTTGCTTTTTTCCAAAGTTCTTTTCCGTTCGCACCAATGATTTGTTGAAGAACCAAAACGGGCATTTCTGAAAGGGTGTGAATGGTTCGTACGCCAATCCTCGAAAGAAGTTGAAACGTTTTGTCGCCAACCATCGGGATTTTTTTGACGGAAAGCGGATTCAAAAATGGTTGAATTTCTGTTTCTCTGATTTGAAATTTTCCTTCAGGTTTCGATTCTCCAGTTCCGATTTTGGAAACGGTTTTGTTATTGGATAAAGCAAAACTTATCGGCAATCCAGTTTCATTTTTTACAGCTGATGCAATTTCCTGAGTCCATTGATAACAGCCGAAAAATTTGTCCATTCCGGTCAGGTCGAGATAAAATTCATCGATGCTCGCTTTTTCCATTAACGGCACTTTATCCTGAATCACTTCTGTGACCAAATGAGA
>JAGNPP010000055.1 GCA_017989575.1 Chryseobacterium sp. | reverse complement strand
CCCCAAACGATGATAAAATACAGATTACCAAAAAATTAACCGATAAAAATCAAGTTCTTTTCTGCGTCAAAGATTATGGAATAGGAATTCCGCAGGACAAGCAGGACAGGATTTTCGAACAGTATTACAGAGTCAGTGGAAGTATGGAACATACATTTCCTGGTCTCGGATTGGGACTTTATATCTCTTCAGAGATTATAAAACGCAGCGGTGGCAGGATTTTTGTAAATTCAGTTGAAGATAAAGGTTCGGATTTTTGTTTTGAAATTCCGAAAACTGATAACCCATAATTAATCGCTTAGAAAAAATGTCAAATTCAAAAAAAATAGCAGTCGTAGATGACAGTCCAGCAATTTTAGATTCAGTGAAATTAATGCTGGATATGGAAGGTTTTGAAGTTTCAAATTACGAACGTGGAACAGATATGTTTAACTCTTTATTGGAAACTTCTACCAAACCCGACGTGATACTAATGGATATGTGGCTTTCTGGAGAAGATGGTCGCGATATTTGCAAGATGATAAAAGCACACCAGGATTTCAAAGATATTCCTGTGGTGATAATGTCTGCCAGCCGAGGTTTAGGAGATTCTGCCATAGAAAGTGGCGCAATCGATTTCATCCCAAAACCTTTTGATCTGGGAGAAATCGTTGAAAAAATAAGATATTATTCTGAAAGGCAAGCATAATTTCTTTAAATGAAATACTAGCAATTTGAGATTAATCAAGTTGCTTTTTTATCAATTAATTTCAAGGAGAATCTTACTTTATTTTTCTGATAATTCTTAAATTTGAATTATGGAAAAAAAGGAATTCGGATTACTTGGAAAAAACATTTCTTACTCATTCTCGAAAAAATATTTTGAGGAGAAATTCAAAAAATTATTCTTACAAAATCACAGCTACAACTTCTTTGATATTTCGGAAATTGAAAGTATAAATTCAGTTTTCGAAAACCAAAACCTAGCTGGCATCAATGTCACAATCCCTTACAAACAAGCGGTAATTCCTTTCCTAGATGAGCTAAGTGACGAGGCATCAAAAATTGGCGCAGTGAATTGTATCAGCTTCCAAAACGGAAAAAAGATCGGTTACAACACAGATGCTTTCGGTTTCGAAAAAACTTTGCTCATCAACAAAAAAGAACACCACAAAAAAGCCTTGATTCTTGGTGATGGTGGCGCGGCAAAAGCTGTAAGATATATTCTTGACAAACACAATATTGAGCACCAAACCGTTTCCAGAAAATCTGAAATCAATTTTGAAAATCTTTCCGATGATTTGGTGAGAGATTCTCTTTTAATTATCCAAACCACACCAGTCGGAACTTTCCCGAATGTGGATGATTCTGTTGCGTTTCCCTTCAATTCGATTACGGATAAACATTACGTTATTGATTTGATATACAATCCATCCGAAACCGCTTTCCTTAGAAAATCTGCAGAAAAAGGAGCAACTACCTTGAATGGTTTTTATATGTTGGAACAACAGGCGGAGAAGGCTTGGGCGATTTGGAAGAGTTAAATCATAAATATTCCTGAATCACTTTCCAGCTTTCCAATTTCTCTTCAAATCTAACCGTATGAAGCGGACTTGTAGAAGGCAAAACCAAAATCGGGATTTTAAAGTTTTTACCTAGAATTTTCAAGAGATTTTTATAAGATTTTTGACCATTACAGAATATCATTTTAATATTTGAATGATTTTCAATCAATTGCGGAATATCATTATCAATTTCCGCTTTGATTTCTGTGTCCAGACTACCCTTTCTTTCACAACTTTCTATCACGTCCCAAAGTGCAATTTTGTTTTGTTTAATGAAATTAATTCTCGTCCCATAATCATCAGAAAATTCCGCATCAAAAAGATGAAACATAATTTTCCAAAACTGATTCTGCGGAAAGGCATAATATTGATTCATCTCCAAAGACTTTGCACCGGGCATTGATCCAAGAATTAATATTTTGGAATTATCATCTACGATTGGTGGAAAGGAATTAATACGCAAAGTTTTTCTTATATTTAATTTTAGATTTATCCAAAACTACTTCAGTTGATTGTTTTTCCATATTGATGAGCTTAATTTTCGATGTTATTTCACCATAACCTGGAAATTGAAATTTTATCTCTCCTGACTTCATTATATAACTTTTATCAAATTTTATTTTTTTGTAGATATTTTGATAATCAAAAAGATAAACTAAAGCATAAACAGATAGATTACTTTCAAATGGAATCATTTCAACAATAGCTTCCGCTCTTTGTTTATTGTATTTATCAGATTTAAATTCTTTGATTTTAAAGACATCTTTTTCGTTATTTTCTAATAAAATTTCTGATTTAAAAAATCTTCTTTTATCTTCATTTTTCAACCCTGATAATTTTTGAGAATCAACATAAATAAAAGAATTACTTTTTATTGGAAAGTTTGTATTTGTAATCTTAAAATTATGCTTAACGCTTTCGTCTAAAACTAATAAAGTGACCAATGTTTCTTTTTCAGTTTTCGTAAAAAGTAATTCATTGCCACTACCTTTAGAATCAACAAAAAACTGTAGCGTACGTTCACTATTGGTTCTGTCATCTGAGGTAACATATTTCAGAAAATAATCAAACTTATATGTTTGAGCTTGAATAAAAACCATTGCAAAAACAAAGAGTACATTTAATTTCATCCTTAAATTTTGATTTAAAAATATTGAATTACTTCAAATTATCCAAAACCTTAAACAACGCATTGCTGATACTTCCACCTTGATAATTATTCAGAATCACAGAGAATACGTAATTCTTCCCACTTTTGGATGTGTGATAACCTGCGAAAGATTTGCTGTCTTTTATCGTTCCGCTTTTCATTTTGATGCCATTTTGTGTTGGAAAGCCTTCATAGAAAATATCAAAATAATTTTGTTTTTTAGCATACAACAAAGTTTGAACTTGTGCTTTTGCAGAGACATAATTTTGAGGCGAAAGTCCGCTTCCGTCAGCAAAGTTTATCATCATTGGATTGATGCCCTTCGATTTCCAAAAGTCTTTTAAAAAGTCGATTCCGGTTTCGAAATTCGGATTATTCCGCTTTTCTTTTGCCATTGTTTTGATGAGCGTTTCACCGTAAAGGTTAACACTTTTTCTCAAAAACCAATAGACGATTTTATCCAGCGTTGGTGATTTGTACTCAAAAATAATGTTTGAAATTGGTGCTTTTGCAATGGATTTTCCATCCAATTTTTCATTATAATAAGAGGTTATTTTTCCCGAAACCGAGATTCCATTATCTTCAAGTATTTTTTTGATTTCAACAGCTAATTGTATTGGTGGATTGGGCGTTGCACCAGAAACCGTTGTAACTTTTCCAGCTGGCAACATTCCGTTGATCATTGCCGACTTGGAATGTGGCGCAGTGAAAATCAAACTTTGGTCTGAATTTCCGCCGGTTTTCAATTCATTAATCCAATCTACGTTTTCCAAGTCATAAGAATAACTTTTAATTTGATTTCCATTAATATTAATATCAAACTGATTTTCTCTCCAATTCACCCCATATGTTCCCGCACCATAATAATTTCCCAAATCGTTCCAAGGCCAACCGCCAGGTGTACTTTGAAAATCGAAATAAGAATCATCTACGATCAGATTTCCAGAGATTTTTTTGATGCCCGATTTCTTGACAGCTTCAATTAATTTTTGTTTGAAATTCTCAGGTTTGTAAACTTCAAATCTCCAACTTCCCAAAGTCGGATCACCGTTTGAAGTAATGTAAAAATCGCCATCCAAATTCCCATTCGATATTTTCCCGGAATAGGAAGCCGTTGTTTTGAACTGATAATCTTTCCCAAGCGTCTCCAAAGCCGCAATTGACGTGAAAATCTTCTGCGTACTTGCCGTAGAAAGTCCTTTGTTTCCATTGAATTCATAAACCAAATTTCCTTTTTCATCCGAAACGTAGAACGAAAGATTCGCCGATAAAGCGTTGGAAGTTGACATCATTTCTTTCACAGATTTTTCCAAATCAGCAGAAACCGATTGTGAGAAAATAGTTTGCGAAACAATGAATGGAATTAAAAGGAAAGTCTTCATTCGGATTTTTTATCAAAACTAATGATTTTTGAACTCAAAGTCAAGGTTTAAAACTTCCAATATTTCTATGCAAGCAACACTTAAATTCGTGTTAAAAACCTAAACATCTTTCATCAAAAAAACTTTAATAATTAACTTTGATAAAAATCAAAATTATGCCGAAGAAAAACAGAAAGCAAGAAGAATTCTACAATGTCATCACTCACGGTTTGGGCGTAGTTTTGTCCGTCATAGCTTTGATTCTGATGATTTATTATTCAATCATCAGCGAAAATAACATTGCAATTGCTTCTTCTTTGATCTTCGGAATCAGTTTGATACTACTCTATTCTGCTTCAACTATTTACCACGCTGTTCACAGATTGAAATGGAAAAAAATCTGCCAAAAAATAGACCATCTCAGCATCTACGTCTTGATTGCCGGAACTTATACGCCAGTCGCATTGCTTGGACTGAAAGGCGCTTGGGGCTGGAGTATGTTTGGCGTAATCTGGGGAATGGCTTTGATTGGATTTATTTTTAAATTCTCACCACTACGAAACAATGAGAAGATTTCACTTTCACTTTACGCCTTGATGGGTTGGGCTTCAATTATCGCTATCAAACCGATGATTGAGAATCTATCAACCGGTGCTTTGTCATTGATAATTCTTGGCGGATTGTGCTACACATTCGGAATTTATTTTTATGCTAAAGACAGAAAACCATACTATCATCCTATTTGGCATCTTTTCGTTTTGGGTGGAAGCATTCTTCACTTTTGTGCTATTTTCTTTTTTATTCTCCCTTAAATGATTTGCATTAATGTAAAATCTGTAAAAATTATTGGATTAAATTATCAATAATAAATTGTATTTTTTTGAAAATTTTAACAAAATCAATTCAATTGTTAAATTAATAAAACATTAATCTACAACAACTTAAAGACAATTCCATAACTCCATCAATAAAAGAAACCGATTCAATTGCGGTTCTGAAATCCTTATTGTAAATTTGTAAAAATCAAAAATTAAAATATATGTCTAAAGCCATTTCTCAAGTGCCTTTTGCACAAAACGAACCCGTAAATTCTTACATTCCAGGTTCCGACGAGGTAAAAAGCCTTATTTCTACTTATAAAAAAATGTGGAAAGAAAAAACCGAAATCCCAATGGTAATCGGTGGAAAAGATATCAAAACAGACAAAAAAATACAACTGAGCTCACCTCAGGATCATCAGCATGATTTCGGATTCTATTACGAAGGCGATATGTCACACGTTGACAGCGCGATAGAAACGGCATTGGCAGCTAAAAGTAAGTGGAACGCTTTAGGTTGGGAGCACAGAGCAGCAATTTTCTTGAAAGCGGCTGATCTTTTGGCTGGACCTTACAGAGATGTGATCAACGCTGCAACGATGATCGGACAATCCAAAAACGTTCATCAGGCAGAGATTGACGCGGCTTGCGAATTCATAGATTTCTTGCGTTTCAACGTAGAGTTTATGACCGATCTATATTCTGAGCAACCAGTTTCTGACGCCGGAATTTGGAACCGCGTTGAGTACAGACCTTTGGAAGGTTTCTGTTTCGCAGTGACGCCTTTCAACTTTACAGCGATTGCAGGAAACTTGCCAGCTTGTATGGCAATGATGGGAAATGTTGTCGTTTGGAAACCTTCTGACAAACAGATCTATTCTGCAAAAGTAATTATGGACGTTTTGAAAGAAGCTGGGCTTCCAGATGGTGTTATCAATATGATTTTCACAGATGGAAAAGAAACAGCTGAGAAAGTTTTGGCGCATCCAGAATTTGCAGGTTTGCATTTTACAGGTTCTACAAAAGTATTTCAGGGAATGTGGAAAATGATCGGCGACAATATTCATAACTACAAATCTTATCCTAGAATTGTTGGAGAAACTGGTGGAAAAGACTTCGTAATGGTTCATCCATCTGCAAATATCGAAGCGGTTGCAACTGGTTTGGTGAGAGGTTCTTTTGAATATCAAGGTCAAAAATGTTCCGCAGCGTCCAGAGCTTATGTTCCAAAATCCCTTTGGAATGAAGTGAAAGCGGTGATGGAAGCTCAAATGAAAACCATCAAAATCGGTTCTCCAGAAGATCCTTCAAACTTCGTGAATGCAGTGATTGACAAGAATTCTTTCGAAAAATGCAAAGGCTACATCGACAGGGCAAAGTTGGCCAGCGATGCCGAAGTGATCATTGGAGGCACTTGCGACGACAAAAAAGGCTGGTTTGTACATCCAACAGTTATCGAAACCATCAATCCTTATTACGAAAGTATTGTGGAGGAGATCTTCGGACCAATCCTTACCGTTTTTGTTTACGAAGATGAAAACTGGGCAGACACTTTGAAATTGGTTGACACTTCCACGCAATACTCTTTGACAGGTTCCATTTTCGCACAAGACAGATACGCGATAGACGAGGCTTACAAAGCTTTGGAAAACGCTTCCGGGAATTTCTATATCAATGATAAACCGACTGGCGCAGTAGTTGGTCAGCAACCTTTCGGTGGCTCTCGAGCATCAGGAACCAATGACAAAGCAGGTTCCAAAATGAACTTGACGCGTTGGGTTTCTGTACGCAGTATCAAAGAAACTTTTGTCTCTCCAAAAGATTACAAGTATCCATATTTAGGATAATTTAAAGTAAATCAAGTCAAATTGTCATTCTGCAGGAATCAAAACGCTAATTTCATCGTTGGCAAGATTCTTTCAGAATGGCAATTTGTATTTATAAACAAAATTAATAACAAATGAAAAAAGCATTAATAATAGTTGACGTTCAAAATGATTTCTGCGAAGGTGGCGCATTGGCGGTTCCAGAAGCAAACAGCATCATTCCGTACATCAATCTTCTTTTGGAAGAAAATCAATACGACGAAATCGTTCTAACGCAAGATTGGCATCCAGCAAATCATAAAAGTTTTGCCTCCAACAACGGAAAAAATGTTGGTGAAACGATTACTCTCAATGGTGGTTCACAATTTATGTGGCCAGACCACTGCATTCAAGGAACTTTTGGGGCGGAGTTTCATAAAGACTTGAATCGAGAAAAAGTAACGCACATCATCCAAAAGGGGAAAAATGTAGAGATTGACAGCTACAGTGGTTTTCAGGACAACAATCATTTTATGAAAACAGGATTGGAAGATTATCTGAAATACCACGACATTCAGTTGGTTGAGATTGTTGGATTGGCGTTAGATTATTGCGTGAAGTTTACCGCGATTGACGCTTTCAATGCAGGATTTATCACTTGTCTTCATTTCAACGGAACAAAAGCTGTGAATGTAAAACCAGATAGCGCGAAGAATACGATTTATGATTTGGTTGAGAAAGGAATTACTATTTTAGCTTAATGGAAAAAGTAATCTTTCGGAAAAGCATCAACAAATCTATCATTGAAGAAGTAGCATCAATATTAGAAAGAGAGAATATTGATTTTCAATTGATTGACAATGAGAAATACTTCGACGCCACTTTTGTTACAGATCCCAGTAAGATTGAATATCAACTTCTCATTCAAAAAGAGGATTTTGAAAATGCAGAGACATTAATCACAAAATATTACTCAGAAAATCTTATCATTCCTGAGGATTATTATCTCAAAGAATTCAGTGATGAAGAGCTAATAGAAATCATCTACAAAAAAGATGAGTGGAATGAATTCGATTATGAAGTTGCAAAAAGCATCTTAAAAGACAGAGGAATTGTCATTTCGGAAACTGATATTGAAAGAATCAATTCTGAAAGATTGGAAAAACTGAAAACCAATTATGAAAAACCGAACGAGGTAAAAAACCTGATTATTTTAGGTTATATTTTTTCGGTCATTGGATTTTTCGCTTCGTTTGTGATGACCTTTTGCCTGTTCATTAGTTACGGTGTGAGCCTTGTCATTTTGAAACTCAAAAAGCAATTACCCAATGGAGAAAGAGTTTATTACTTCAATGAACAAGATAGAAAACACGGCAGAAGAATATTAGTTTTAAGTCTAATCTTTACCGTCTTCTGGTTTATCTTTTTCTTGTTTACAAATAGTTGAGTCTAAATTTGATTACAATGAGTGAAAATCTACACATTATATTAATAATTACAGCTTTTGTAATTTTAATTAGCTGGACTATTTTTGACCTTGTTAGAATTAATAAAAAACTAAAAAGCAAAAGATTAGAAGACAAGAAGGAAGGCTACAAAGATTTGAAAACGTCTGGTAACGAGAATATTTTCAATGACACCATAGAAATAATTTTAAATATCTTCAAAAAAATATTCTAAGGACTGGAAATTTCCAGTCTTTTTTATTTATAAAAAAAAGAATAATGAATAGGAGAATCTTCATTAACTTTGAGTTAGAAATATAATTATGATCAAGAAATTATTATTAACATTCAGTTTTTTAACTGTATCACTTATTTTCGCACAGAAAAACAATAACCAACAAGCCGTTGCCGACGCCTCAGAAAAATTGAGACTCGCAATGATCAGCGGTGACAAAACCATCTTGGAATCTTTGATTCTACCGGAATTAACCTATGGACATTCTGGAGGTCACATTGATGATGCGAAAGAATTTGTAGAAAAATTAGCGAGCAAAAAATCCAATTTCCTCAACATTGATATTACAAACCAATCCATCCAGATTGTTGACAAAACAGCGATCGTTCGTCATCATTTGTTCGCCAATACAGAAGATCTTGGAAAAGCACCTGCAGTTGTGAATCTTGATATTTTATATGTTTGGTCTAAGACTAAAAATGGTTGGAAATTGTTGGCTAGACAGGCTGTGAAGGCGGAGAAGAAATAAATTATGAGAACTTTTTTATGTTTAATTATAAGTTGTTCTTTATTATATTCTTGTAAAAAAGAAGAGGAAAATTATGTCAAAGATTCATTATTTTATATCAATCACGTTAACAAACTAGAGTTAATAACGATTGATGACAAATGCGGAGAATGGGGAGGCGACGAAACTCAACTAATTATTTACCGAGATAGTTTAAGAGGTCCTCTACTTGCAGATTATTTTGAGAAAAATGCTTGTGAGAATGAGAAAGAACAAAAAATAATAAAGTCAATTAAGCGTATTAAGATTGGTGAAGAAGAAAAAAAATTAATAATTGAAAGCATTACTGAGCTTTCTGAAAAAAAATTGAATAGAGAAGATCTTCCATCTCATAGTGGCAGACGTAATCAAATTATGCTCAGTGATTCATCAATGATAATCACTGACTTCCCTTCAGTTGAGTTGAAAAATTTCAAACAACTAGCGGAACGAATAAAGCAAAAATAAACTTTGCTACTGCTTACAAAAAAATCCGCCTCACAGCGGATTTTTCTATTTCGATTTTCTTCTTTTCAATTCTTTATCAATCAGTCCCAATTCCCGTCCGGTTTGTCCGGCAACAGAAGTGTTTTCCTGCGCTCTTCTTGTAAGATACGGAACAACGTCTTTCACAGGGCCGTAAGGCAGATATTTGGCAACGTTGTAATGTTTGTCGGCAAGATAATAAGTAATGTTATCACTCATCCCGTAAAGCTGTCCAAAATAGATGTGCGGATTGTTGTGCTCCAGATTATTGGCTTGCATTTTATCCATCACCAATTCGGAGGATTTCTCGTTGTGTGTTCCGAAAAATGCTGAAACCTTATCAAGATTCGCCATCACAAAATCAATTCCTGCGTTGTAATTATCGTCGGAAGCCTGTTTGTTCGGCTGGATCGGGTCTGGGTAATTCAGTTCTTCGGCTCTTTTTCTTTCCTTCTCCATATAAGCGCCGCGAACTATCTTATAGCCAATGGAATAGCCTTTTACTTTAGCTCTTTCCAGATGCGCATTCATATATTCCAGACGGCCGGTTCTGTACATTTGGATGGTGTTCCAAACGATGGGGTTTTCCTGATTGTACTTTTCCATCATTTCTTCACAAAGTTGGTCGGCGGCGTCTTGCATCCAGGATTCTTCGGCGTCCACCATTACTTTTTTGTTGTTCTCGAAACAGAGTTTGCAGACTTCGTCAAAACGGGTCACTACTCTATTCCATTCTTCTTTTTGGCTGGTTGTCAATTCTTTGCCTTTCCCCACTTCTTCGTAAATATCGATTCTTCCAAAAGCCGTCGGTTTGAAAACGATGAATGGAATCGCTGGATTTCCTACTGAAAACCTGATGATATCTTTGATTTCCTTGCAAACTGCATCAAAAACTTCCTCTTCTTCTTTTCCTTCAATCGAGTAATCGAAAATGCTTCCAACGCCACGTTTGAACATCTGCTTCACCACAGACATACTTTCTTCGCGCGTTTCGCCACCGCAAAACTGTTCAAATAAAGTCTGCTTCACGATGCCGTCCACGAACGGGAAATTGTTCTTAACGGTGAAATTAAGCAGTGAAACGCCAATATTCGTCAATGCAGGCTGTTCGATTGCCTTGAACATCCAATACGCTTTTCTCAGCTGAGCATCCGTTTTATCGGCAAATGCGAGCTTTGTATCATTGAAAATACTCATATCCAGAATTTGTCCCAAAAGTAAATATTATTTCGATTTCAAAATGAATTTTTAGCTGAAATTTTATCATTAATTTAAAATTAATTGACCAAAAAATCAATATCTCAACATAATTCTAAATCCATCAAACTAACGATAATTTTTGAGTCTAATTTTTGTTAATTATTAAAAAGAAAACCCTTCCGAAGTTTGTACTTGAAAGGGTTTTATTTATTTTAATGAGGTTAATTTTATTTGGGCAGCTATTTCCGCCTTCCGCTCCCAATCTTTTTTGCAGACAATTTCCTATTCATTAGAAATTGACTACACGCAAAAAAGGATTTCCGCTCAAGTCGGGCTGCAGATTCAATGTAAATCAACGTTTCCTCAAAAATTTAGAAATATCTTAATATCAATGCAAGAAATGTCTCATTCCCGTGAACAACATTGGGATTTGATGTTCATTCGCCGCTTCGACAGAATCATTGTCTCTCATACTGCCGCCTGGCTGAATAATCGCCTTAATGCCTTCCTGCGCGCAGAAATCCACCACATCTCGGAAAGGGAAAAACGCATCCGAAGCCAAAACCAACTCGCCATCGAATTTCTCTTTGGCTCTTTCAATCGCTTGCTGTGTTGCCCAGATTCTGTTCACTTGTCCACCGCCTATTCCGATGGCTTGAACACCGTTTGAAACGACAACTGCGTTGGATTTTACATATTTCACCACTCGTTGTGAGAACAGCAAAGCTTTTCTTTGTTCGTCTGTTGGAGCGGTTTCTGTCACTAATTTGATATCTTCTGAGAATTGGTCGTCGGCACTTTGAACCAGCATTCCGCCATCGATTTTCACCCAAGCTTGTTTGTCTGTAACCTGGTTTTTGATTTTGATGATTCTAAGGTTTTTCTTTTTTCTAAGGATTTCCAAAGCATCTTCGTCAAAGTCTGTTGCCATCACAATTTCAAGGAAAGTTTTGTTGAGTTCCTCAGCTGTTGCTGCATCAACTTTATAATTCATTCCGATAATGCCGCCGAAGATGGAAACCGGGTCGCATTCAAAAGTTTTGGTGTAAGTTTCCAAAGCTGAAGTTCCAACCGCAACACCACAAGGCGTCGAATGTTTCACAGCACAACAAGCCAATTCATCTTTGAACTCATTCACTACTTTCCAACACAAATCCATATCTCTCAAATTATTGAAAGACAATTCTTTGCCTCCTAAAATATCAAAATCTTTCATTGCTCCGTTTTCGAAAGTCGAAGTGTAATAAGCTGCCGACTGATGCGGATTTTCACCGTAACGCAAGTCTGAAACCTTTTTATAAGAGGCGTTCAGGTAAGTTGGATA
>JAGNPP010000054.1 GCA_017989575.1 Chryseobacterium sp. | reverse complement strand
CGTTGGAAGCGTTGATCTCGCCAACCAATTTGTCAATGTTTGTAGAACCTTTTCCTGCGTTGGCAAGACAAGCATCAAGACTGGATTTCAGTGCGTTGTTTTGTCCAACCAAAAGATCGTTTTGACCTTTAAGAGAAGAGTTTTCACCTTTCAGATCTTGGATTTGGCGCATTCTATCGCCGGCATCTTCGATACATTGTTTGTAATTTAGATTAAGTGCGTCGAATTGTTTTTTGCTGACACAAGAGGTGAGGGAAAGTCCCACTATACCTATGGCCAGAAGTTTAAATAACCTCATATTATAAATATTTATTTGTTTAAATAATAGTTCCGTTCGTAATTTTAACATTTCAAAAGTAAGAATTATTAAACGTATATTTGTGTTTATAACTTAATATTTCGTTATAAAATTGTGTTAAGTCTCTTAAAATTTCAAAACGTTCTTGAGCAATTACAACCTCAGTCGCAACAAAAAACATACCTTTTAGCGGTAAGTGGAGGCGTGGACTCTATGGTTTTAGCTGATTTGTTTCAGGTTTCGGGTTTGAAATTTCAAGTTGCGCATATCAATTATCATCTTCGTAATGAGGATTCTAACCTCGATCAGAAGCTGGTTTCCGACTTTTGTGAACGTTATCAAATTCCTTTTCATTTGTACGAGGTTTCAGCGGAGGATCAAAAGCCGGAAAATTCTATTCAAAATTGGGCGCGGGAACTACGTTATCAATTTTTCCGAAAAATCCAAAAGGAGCAAAATCTCGAATATCTTGTCACTGCGCATCATTTGAATGATCAATTGGAAACTTTCATCATCAATCTTTCCAAAGCTTCTGGAATAAAAGGTTTGAGCGGAATTCCGGCGAATGACAATAATATCATTCGTCCGCTTCTTAATTTTTCTAAAGAAGAGATTTATGAGTTTGCAGAAGAAAATAATGTTGAATTTCGTGAAGATAAATCCAATCAAAAAACCGATTATCTAAGAAATAAAGTTCGACACAATGTTGTTCCGGAATTGGAAAAGATCAATGATGATTTCCTTCAGAATTTTTCAAAAAGTATGGAGATTTTGAATCAAACCAAAGATGTTCTGAATGATTTGATTAATGAAAAAATAACTGGTTTTAAAACTAATATTGAAACCGGACAAACAATTATTGATAAAGAGAAATTTTCAAAGGAATCAGATCTCATTCTTTTTGAGATTTTAAAACGGTTTGGTTTTAATGATGAAAAAGAAATGCAGAAGATTTTCACGACGCAAACGGGAAGTTCATTTTTCAATTCAGAATATCAGTTAACTATTAATAGGAATGAGTTGATTTTGAATCAAAAGTTGGAAGTTGGAAGAGGGAAGATGGAAGATGAAGAAATTGCTCTTGAAATCGTCGAGAACGAAATTTTAATTCCACAAAATGTTCAAAACGAAATCCGTGAATTTGGAAATTGCAATTGGAAAATCGATGAAAACAAAATCAAATTGCCATTAAAATTGAGAAAAAAACAAGAAGGCGATGTGTTTTTCCCTATCGGAATGATTGGCAAAAAGAAGGTCTCGAAGTTTTTTAAGGACGAAAAAATATCTATTTTAGCCAAGCAAAAAATCTGGCTTCTTTGCGATGCTAATGAACAGATTGTCGGTATTTTACCTTTTCGGCAAGATGGAAGGTTTGCAACTGAGGTACGTGAAAAAACAATATTGCTGTTGATATAAAACATTTAACCACATAGACACATAGAAAATGGTGAGTTTTTCAGCGTAAAAATTTAAGTTAACATAGAAGATGACACAAAAACAAATTACAGAATTGACCTACAAAATTTTGGGAGCTTGTATTGAAGTTCATAAGATTTTAGGTCCAGGTCTTTTGGAAAGTGTTTATCATAAAGCTTTGCAAGAAGAATTTAAAATTCAGGAAATAAATTTTAAATCTGAATTTATTATACCAGTAAACTATAAAGGAATCGATTTAGATTGTGGATTTCAGTGTGATTTTATAGTAGAAGATTCTATTATTTTAGAAATAAAATCTGTTTCCGAATTTCACGATATTCATAAAGCGCAAGTTTTAAATTATATGAATTTGTTGAAACTACCGAAAGGAATCTTGGTAAACTTTAATGTTTCAAATATTTTCAAAGAAGGACAAAAAACATTTGTAAATAAGTATTACGAACAATTAAACTAAAAAAACATATACGCATATTAGATTTTATAAGAATGGTATCTATTTTACCTTTTTAGTTTCCTTAGTGAAAATCAAAATCTATGTGCCTATGTGGTTCAAATAAATTTAAAAAATGAAAGATCTAAAACTAGTGTTATCCACACTTTTTATATTCATCATCACCATTTTCAATGCTCAAATCAAGAATCCGGTTAAATTCAAATTTGATGTGGTTTCTGTTGGGAATGATCAATATGAAGCGGTTCTGACTGGAACAATTGAAGACAAGTGGCATATTTATTCCAAAGATCTTCCACCAGATTCCGGAATTCCGACTGAGTTTAAAATCACTTCGAAAGAAGGAATCCAATTGATTGGGAAAGTTACGGAAGTTGGCAAAAAGCACGACGAATTCTCGGAAGCTTTCGGAGCGCAGATTGTTTATTATTCGGATAAAGTGGTTTTCAAGCAGAAGTTCAAGCCGAAAGATGCTTCGAAACCTGCAACAATTACGGCGGAGATAATGTATCAGACTTGTAATGACCGTGTTTGTCTTGCTCCAAATACTTTAGAATTTGAAAAGCAAATAGCCGGAACTGCTACGGCTGTTGCGCCAGAACAAAACGTTGAAAAAACAAAAGATACTGTTTACGAAGTTGCGCCTGCTGGACAAGTCAGAACTATTTTAAAACCAACAAATATTGAACAAACATCAGTTGCGAAACAAGAAGGCTTGCGCGTCAATTCTTTGGATTTCAAAAATCCTTTGACTGATTGTGGAACCGTGGCACAAAAACCAAACGACGACAATTTGCTTGTTTTAGGACTTGGGTTCTTAGGTGGATTGATCGCATTGCTGACGCCGTGCGTTTTCCCAATGATTCCATTGACGGTCTCATTCTTCACCAAAGGAAATAAAGACAAGGCGAAAGGAAAGCGAGATGCTTTTATTTATGGATTTTTCATTTTGCTAATATTTGTTTTATTAAGTATTCCTTTTCATATTATTGATGGGATCTCAGGGAATATTTTCAATCAGATCTCGACCAATATTTGGCTCAATTTATTCTTCTTCGCGATATTCTTATTTTTTGCACTAAGTTTTTTCGGCTATTACGAGATCACGTTGCCAAGCTGGATAGCGAACAAATCTTCCAAAGCTGAGGAAGCAGGCGGAATGATAGGGATTTTCTTTATGGCTTTGACTTTGGTCATTGTTTCATTCTCCTGTACAGGTCCGATTTTAGGAAGTTTACTCGGTGGCGTAGTTGCCGGAGCTACAAATGTTCCGACGCTTTTAACTTTCGCTTTAGGTGGTTTTGGATTAGCTTGGGCATTGGTTTTCGGGTTGTTAGCATTGTTTCCGCAGGCTCTTCAAAGTTTGCCAAAATCTGGAGGCTGGATGAATACTGTGAAAGTTGTTCTTGGTTTCATCGAGTTGGCTTTAGCTCTTAAATTCCTTTCAAAAGCGGATTTGGTTTCCAAAACGTTCTTTTTGAAGAGAGAATTGTTCATCGCAATCTGGATCATCATTGCGATTGGATTAGTTGTTTATTTATTCGGGAAAATCAGATTTCCTCACGATGATAAAAATCCGAAAATCAGTTTAGGGAGAAGAATTTTAGGTGTGTTCGGGATTGTGTTTGTTGGATATTTGATTCAAGGATTGATTCCTTCAGACAAACCAAAACTGCAGTTGTTGAGCGGGATTTTACCTCCATTGAATGTCAGCTATTTCCACGACGAAAAAGACGGAATTCTTGGCTTGAAACCATATCACAATTATTTTGAAGCGATAGAAGTTGCGAAGAAAGAGAACAAACCTGTTTTGATTGATTTCACTGGTTATGGATGTGAAAATTGCCGAAAAATGGAGGAATTCGTTTGGAGTCAAGATGATATTTTACCGATTCTTCAAAACGATTTAATCATTGCTTCGGTTTATGTTGATGATAAAGAAGAATTGCCGGAAAACGAGCAGATCAAAATCGATATGGGCGAAGGTCAAATGAAGAAAATCAAAACAATTGGTGATAAATGGAGCTTGTTTCAACAAGTTAATTTTAATAACAATTCCCAGCCACATTATGTTTTGGTAACGCCGGATCAAAAAGTGATCAACATTCCGGTTTCGGGTTATATGCCAAAAGAGGATTTCAAAAAATTCTTGAAATGTGGAATTGATTTTTATAAAAGTAGGTAATAAAGATATTATGGAGATGGTAATTTTTACTGATAAGACTTTTCTTTACGGATTAGTTGCTTTCATAAGTGTGATTCTTCTTTGTAATTTGTATTCATTATTTTTTGCATTTAGATTTTCCCATTTCATTCCTATTATCATTGAGGTTACATTGTTATTTTTAATATTTGCCAAATATCAATATATAAAAATAATCCTTAAAATTTGGAGCGGTGTGTCTTTAATCGGCTCATCTGCACTTTTTATATTTGGTGGATTGTTGAAGGAATTGGCTGATGGTTTTGAATATTTCAATTTTCTTAATTATTTACCAAAATTTATTTTACTTTTTGTAGGGATTGCAATTTACATTGGAAGTCAGAAAACAATAATTATTAATAAAGATAATTTACAAACAAAATAATATGGATTTCAGAGACGCAAAAATTGAAGATATCAAGCAGATGCAATTGGTTCGCAATTCTGTAAAAGAAAATAAATTGTCTGACCCAAATCTAATATCAGAGGACGATTATAAAGAATTTATCACTAAAAAAGGAAAAGGCTGGGTTTGTGAAATCAAAAATCAAATTGTTGCTTTTGCAGTTGTAGATACGGTTGAAAATAATGTATGGGCATTGTTCGTCGCACCAAGATATGCAGACCAAGGCATTGGCAAACAATTGCACAATATGATGTTGAATTGGTACTTCCAACAAACCAAAACGCCAATCTGGTTGGGAACCGAACCCAATACGAGAGCTGAAGAATTCTACAGATTAGCCAATTGGGCAGAAGTTGGGAAACACGGCAAAAATGAAATCAAATTTGAAATGACTTATGACCAATGGATGAATTCGTAATTCGTTGAATAGTGATTTTATAATTAATTTAAAAATAGGGTACAAAATTTGTATTAAAAAATCCATAATGATGACAAATCGTTATGGATTTTCTGTTTTTAATATCAATCAATAAAATTTAAAGCTATGGCCGAAATTCAAATCAAAGAGCAATCTAACGGAAAGAAAACTTCGATCAAAAAAGGAATTCACGTGGATATGACGCCAATGGTGGATTTGGGATTTTTACTCATCACATTTTTTATGTTCACGACCAATTTCTCAAAACCAAACGTTATCAATTTTTCCAATCCTCCGAAGAATACGGGATTACCAACAGAAATTGATTACAGAAACCAAATCACTTTCATTCTCGGAAAAGACAGCAAAGTTTTTTATTATCAATCAGATAAAAAAGATTTGAATGATAAGAGTTTGAAAGAAGTTTCTTTTGATAAATCTGAAGTGGCGAAAACCATAGAATCGGCCAAAGCCAACGCACCGAGAAAAGAAATTTTCACCGTAATTGTAAAACCTGCAGACGATTCCAAATACAAAACATTGGTAGATATGCTGGACGAATTGATACTCACAAAATCCGAACGTTACGGCATTTCGGAAATTAATGACAAGGAAAAAGAATTGTACGAAAACAAAATTCAATAATTATCCACTTTGTCAAAGTTCAAAAATTTGACAAAGTTTTTTTACCAAGAGTGTCTGATGGACGCTCTTTTTTATTTATTTTAGAGGAAAATTTAGCCAATGAAAAACTTTTTCCCAATTCTTATTTTACTGTCAGTCATCTCTTGCAAAAAAACCGAAGAGACCAATACTTCTAAAGTGGATAGTTCAAAAATCATCGATTCCATCAATGTTGCGAGAACAAAAATCAACGATAGCATTCTCAGTAGCCGAGCTTTCAAAAATATCGAAGGGACACACAGTTTGACGCACGATCAACTCTCGGGAACTGGGAAAATAACTTTTAAGAAAACTGGACAAGATGAATATCAAGTTTCCGGAAAACAATCCAACGGCAAAGATTTTTTGTCAATCGATGGAACGGCGAGAATGACGTCTTCGAAAAATCTTAAATTCGATGGAAGCATCAAACAAAGTATTTCGGAGTATGACAATGGAAAATTGGATGTGAGAAATGGAAAAAGAAATTTTTCTACAAAAGATGGAGGCAAAACTTTCAAACTTCACGAGTCTGTTAATAATGCTGGATTTGCTGACAAAATCATCATCAAAATGTAACTTATGCTCAACTACGAAATAGAAGGAAACGGAACAGAAACCTTGGTTTTGCTCCACGGATTTATGGAGAATCTCTCGATTTGGGAGGATTTGAAACCATATTTGTCAGAGAAATTCAAATTGATAAAGATCGATCTGCCAGGTTTCGGAAAGTCTGAAGTCATCGCGGAAGTTCAAACGATGGAATCAATGGCTGACGAACTGAGAAAAGTGACAGACCATTTGAAATTAAATGAGTTTCACTTGCTTGGACATTCAATGGGCGGCTACATTGCCTTGGCTTTTGCAGAAAAATATCCTGAGGATTTGAAATCATTTACGCTGTTTTTCTCAACCTATTTCGCAGACGACGAGGAAAAGAAACAGACCAGAACCAAAGGCTTGAGAATCATTAAAGAAAACCTGAGAGCTTTCGTAAATGCGGGCGTTCCAAATCTCTTCAATCCAAACGAACACGATATCCTCGAATCCAAAATAAAACTCGCGAAGGAAATCGCTTACACATCTTCCGTCGACGGCGTTCTTGCGTCTCAAAAAGGAATGATAGAGCGTCCCGACAGATCCAAAATTTTAGAAAACTTCGAAGGGAAAATCCTAATTTTATCTGGCAAGCACGATTCGGCGGTCAACTCAGAAAAAACCATCAAAAATCTGCCAGACAACACGAACATCAAATCCTACGTTCTGGATTGCGGACACAACGGACATTGGGAAAAACCTGAGGTTTGTGCTTCGATTATCAATACAGAATTGCTCCATCATTTACCCAAAAAATTCATTCTCTAAAATGGAAATCCTATCAAAAATCTTTATCGCAATCGTCGCGCTGGAGCATCTTTACATCTTGTATATGGAAATGTTCGCGTGGGAAACTTTGGGCAAGAAAACCTTCAAAGGTTCACTTCCGGACGAGCTTTTCAAACCAACGAAAGGACTTGCGGCCAACCAAGGTTTGTACAACGGTTTCCTCTCCGCCGGACTCTTTTGGAGTTTGTTCATTTGCGACGCCGTTTGGGCTAAAAATGTAGCGATTTTCTTTCTTGGATGCGTGATTGTCGCAGGCATTTACGGTGCAATTTCAGCCTCGAAGAAAATATTTTTTGTTCAGGCATTGCCGGCGATTATCGCTTTGGTTTTCGTCTTGTTGAGGTAGATTTTTAGGAGCTAATCCCGCTGTCCACTATATCTTTTTTGTCTTCGAAGTTTTGTCATCAAAAACAATTTTTCAGATAAGACAAAAAAGGATGCCGTTTCCATCGGGGCTAGGGGTTTTGTCTGTCAATCAATATTTCGTCAATGCTTTCAAGCTTATCAAAAGTGATTTTATAGATTTATTTTTTATCGCCTTTTTTCTTGAGTCTTTTAAAATTCGTCCGCCTCAACCTTCTCTTTAAAATCCTCAATCGTTTCCTCCATAGATTTGAAATATTTCCCACCTGAAGCATTGATGTGTCCGCCACCGTTGAAGTGTTTTCTAGCAAACTGATTGGTGTCCACAGAATCTTTGGAACGGAAAGAAATCTTGATAAAATCCTCGTAAAGATCCTCCATAAAGAAAGCAGACATTTTGGTTCCCAAAACGCTCAAGCCGTAATTCACAAAGCTATCGGTGTCACCTTTGTCAAAGCCGTACACTTTCAGTTCAGCGCGTTTCAGCCAAAGGATGGCGACTTTTCCGTCTTTCGTCAATTCAATTCTGCTGAGAACCAGAGAAAGAAGATGCAATCGGGAAATCGTGTTCGTGTCCCAAGTATTGGAAGTGATGATTGCGGGATCGGCGCCTTTCTCAATCAAATCAGCGACAATTCTGTGCGTGCTGGCGCTGGTAGATCGGAATCGGAAACCGCCTGTATCGGTCATAATGCCTGTGTAGAGACATTGCGCAATATCAAGATTCACAGATTTTTCGTCATGATTTTCTTGGATGAAATGATAAACCATCTGGCAAGTCGCCGGGATTGCAGTATCAGAATACACATAATCGAAGTTTTCAGGCATCTGATGGTGGTCGATCAATATTTTCTTGGCCTTCGCTTTGGTTACCCAATCGCCCAAAATTCCGATTCTGGATGGTGAATTAAAATCCAGACAAAAAATGACATCGGCGTTGTAGATGGCTTCACCAGCCACTTTTCTTTTGTATTCACCTACGATGATTTTCTTGGCTTCCGGCATCCATTTCAAAAATTTTGGAAAGTCGTTGGGAACAATCACAGTAGCTTCGATTCCTTTTGTTTTCAAATAATGTTTCAGGCCCAAAGAAGAGCCGATGGCGTCGCCGTCCGGATTATGGTGCGTTACGATCACAATATTGTTTTCCGGAACGAGGAGTGCGTTGATCTCTGAGATTTCTTTGGCTGTAAACATAAATGCGTGTTTGAAAAGTGAAGTCCCAAAGGTAAAACTTTAAATAAAAAAATCGGCTCAAATTTGAACCGATTTTCTTTTAATTTACAATAATTATTCTTTAATGATTTTGTAAGTTTCCCTGCCGTTTAGCTGTATAATGTAGCTTCCTGTTTTAAAGCTTCGCATATCAATAGTTAAAATTTTCGATTTCTCATCTTGTTTGTCATAAACTAATTTCCCTGAAGAATCAAATATTTTTACTGAGCTTATAATAGCAGAATTAGTGATATTTAAAGTGTTTTTCACAGGATTTGGACCAAGAACTACTTTAGATAATTCATTATCCTTTGTACCAAGATTCGCAGATTTAAAGTGAATCTCCTGAAATATGGCATTACCAATTTTCAATGTCTTTTCATTTCCATTACTTTCGATCGTGTAATAATAATTGGAATCTTTCATAAAGAAATTACACAATTGTCCGAAAAACTGGTTTACCTGACCATTGTCGTCCATATAATCTCCTAAGGTGCAGACTTTACTGGTTACTGTAAAAGCATTTTGTCCATTATAAGTGACATCAGCTGAAACAGTGTTGAAAAAAGACAAGTTAAGTCGTGATGGATTTGTACTAAAGTCAGTAATCTGCTGATAAGGCATTGCCGGAGGAAGTTGATCAGGAAACAATTCTCCGACTACTTTGGTTACTTGCCAGTTAGTGTTTATCAAATCTGAGTTTTGCGCAAAAAATAAATTGGCTGCAAAAATAAAAAATAGAGTTTTTTTCATAGGTTATAAATTTATTAGCCATAAAGTTAAAAATAATTTTTGAAATAGTACATAACTTACTGATAGATTTAATATTACGATTTTAAAATCTTACTTCAAAATTTCCGTAACTTTGCAATCCATTAAAAGATTAATTACAATCTTTTAATTTTTAATCTATTTAATTTAAAATCAATGCACAAAGCAGGATTCGTAAACATCGTTGGGAAACCAAATGCCGGAAAATCAACACTTCTCAACCAATTGATGGGAGAGAAGCTGGCAATCGTGACCCAAAAAGCACAAACCACCCGACACAGGATTTTCGGGATATATAATGAAGAAGACCTTCAAATCGTTTTTTCTGATACGCCAGGCGTTCTAGATCCGAAATACGGTTTGCAGGAAAAAATGATGGACGTTGTGAAAGATTCTTTACAAGATGCAGATGTTTTTCTTTTCATTGTCGATGTGACGGATAAAGCGGAACAATCAGAATTTTTGATTGATAAATTGAACAAAATTCCAGTTCCTGTTTTATTGTTATTAAACAAGATCGATCAAACCAATCAGGAAGCGCTAGAAAAAATCGCGACCGACTGGCACGAGAAAATCCCAAAAGCCGAGATCCTTCCAATTTCTGCTTTAAACTCTTTCAACACCCACGTGATCCTTCCGAAACTGAAAGAGATGTTGCCGGAAAATCCACCTTACTACGACAAGGAAATGTACACGGACAGACCAGAACGTTTCTTTGTAAATGAAGCAATCCGTGAGAAAATCTTGTTGAATTATGACAAAGAAATTCCGTACGCTGTAGAAGTGGTGACGGAACAGTTTAAAGAAAAAGAAGGTGCTATCGTAATTGATTCCATCATCTACGTAGAACGTGATACACAGAAAGGAATCATCATTGGCCACAAAGGTGAGATGATCAAAAAAGTAGGAACAGAAGCGCGTATCGACCTAGAAAAATTCTTTGGTAAAAAAATACATCTCAGCCTTTTCGTAAAAGTCAAAAAAGACTGGCGAAAGAATGACAGAGATCTCAAAAATTTCGGCTACCGTTAAAAAGCTTTTAAATCCTTTCTTAAGAAAGGATTTTTTTGTTAGCTTTGGTAGAAATTGATTTTGCTAATGAGAAATTTTAATTCATCAAAAGTTAATGATACAGTTTTCAGCGGGATAATATTAGTTTTAAGACTATTTGTAGGAATATCGATGTTGACGCATGGTTTACCAAAACTGGAAAAACTGATTGCGAATGACAAAATAGAATTTATGAATTTTCTGGGATTGGGATCAGCGATTTCTCTGGTGCTGGTTGTGTTTGCAGAATTTTTATGTTCTGTCTTTCTTATTCTTGGATTTCTCACAAGATTTTCTACGATTCCTTTGATGGTTACAATGCTTGTAGCATTTTTTGTGGTTCACGGTTCAGATCCTTATGCTACGAAAGAATTGAGCTTGATGTATTTTTTCTTTTACCTAGCAATTTTTATATTAGGATCTGGAAAATTTTCTCTTGATTGGTTATTTTCTAAAAAAGAAGATCTCTACTAACTTAGAACAATCCTGAAAAATAATCTTGGATGATGATCCAGAAATTTTTACCTAAGAAATAGATGAGGGTAGAGGAGATGATTCCTTTGACAGTAAAGAAAATAATCCCGCCGATGCCAAACTTTTTCAGCAAGCGTTTCCACTTTGGCACTTTTTCATCCTCTGTTTGAATATTCTCTTCCATTTTTTAATTTTTTCAAAAATAAGAAAAATTCCGCAGTTTAGATTGGTTCAAAATAATTTTATGTTCTTCGAACTCTCCAATTCTACCATACTCAAACGCTCCAGCTTCGATACTTTTCAACTCTTTTACTAACGATTGTTAGTTTTTTAATTTTGTCGTTCAAAATATATTTTTATCTTTAGAAACTTCAAAAAATAAAAACTTTATGTCCTCAATTTCAATCTCAGAAAGTCTTAAAAGATTAGGCATTTCAACAGAAAACAATGGAACTTCCACCGGATTAGAATTTTTCTCTTCTGGTCAAAATATAGAAAGCTTTTCTCCAGTTGACGGAAATCAAATCGCTTCTGTGAAAACCTCGGATGTCAACGACTACGAAAAAGTGTTGACGAAAGCGCAAGATGCTTACAAAGAATTCAGACAAATTCCTTCTCCAAAACGAGGCGATTTGGTTCGCCAGTTCGGAAATAAATTAAGAGAATATAAAGATGACTTAAGGAAACTTGTTTCTTACGAAATGGGAAAATCTCTGCAGGAAGGTCTTGGCGAAGTTCAGGAAATGATCGATATCTGTGACTTTGCAGTCGGATTGTCACGTCAACTTCATGGTTACACGATGCATTCCGAAAGACCAGGTCATAGAATGTACGAGCAATACCATCCCCTGGGAATTGTCGGCGTGATTTCCGCATTCAATTTTCCCGTTGCAGTTTGGGCTTGGAACGCTTCATTAGCTTGGATTTGTGGAAATGTTGTCG
>JAGNPP010000252.1 GCA_017989575.1 Chryseobacterium sp. | reverse complement strand
CACATTAACTGCTCCATCATGATTTTATCGTGATCCAGCCAACCTCTTTCAGCTGCTGCTTTAATCATAGCATATTCTCCCGAAACATGAAAAACAGTAACTGGAACGTTCACTGCATTCTTAACTTCGCGAACGATATCTAAATAAGCAATTCCTGGTTTTACCATAACCATATCAGCACCTTCTTCAACATCCCACAAGGCTTCTTTAATAGCTTCAAGACGGTTAGAATAGTCCATTTGGTAGGTTTTTTTATCTTTTGGAACCACAACGTCAGATTCTCGTGGCGCGCTGTCTAACGCGTCTCTAAATGGTCCGTAAAAAGCAGATGCATATTTAGCGGAATAGCTCATGATACCCACATTTTGAAAACCTGCAACATCTAATCCTTGGCGCAAACGTAAAACACGCCCGTCCATCATATCAGATGGAGCAACAAAATCAGCTCCGGCCTCGGCATGAGAAACTGCCATTTTTACTAATGCTTCATTAGTTGAGTCATTTTCTATATCACCATTAGCAATAATTCCGTCATGACCGTATATAGAATATGGATCCAGTGCCACATCGGGCATTACAATCATTTCCGGGCAAGCCGCTTTGATTTCCTTGATGGCGCGCTGCATCAATCCATGTGGATTCCAAGCTTCTTTTCCTGTATTATCTTTTAAACTTTCGTCAACTTTTACGTAGATGTTTACGGCACGAATTCCTAAATCGAATAATTCTTTAACTTCTAAAACCGTTAAATCTACTGAACGACGAAAAATTCCGGGCATAGACGAAATTTCTACTTTGTAATTTTCACCTTCTGCGATGAACATTGGAAACATAAAATCACTTGGACTTAATGTGGTTTCGCGAACTAAAGAACGAATGGATTCGTTGACGCGTAATCTTCTACCTCTTTGTAATGGGAACATTTGATTTGTGATTTTAGATTAACGATTGCTGATTTATGATTTAAAACAAATAGGTGACCACAGAAAATCTGCAATCAAAAATCGTTAATCATCAATCTGCAATCCAATTTTTTGGATTTTCTAATACTTGTATTAATTTCTCTTCTTCGCTTCCTGTTTCTGGATTATGATCGTAAACCCACTGCACATGCGGCGGCAAACTCATCAAGATACTCTCGATTCGACCATTAGTTTTTAAACCAAATAAAGTGCCTTTGTCATGAACTAGGTTGAACTCGACATAACGACCACGACGAATTTCTTGCCATGTTTTTTGAGCGGCTGAATATGGTACATTTTTTCTTTTTTCTACCACGGGAACATAAGCTTCTAAGAAACTATTCCCCACTTCTGAAACAAAGTTGAACCAATTTTCCATTTTCATATCTTCGGTTTCTTTGCAGTAATCAAAAAACAACCCACCAATTCCTCTGGCTTCAAAACGGTGTGCATTCCAGAAATAAGTATCACATTGTTTTTTATATTTAGTATAAAATTCTGGATTGTGTTTATCACAGGCGGTTTTACAGGTCTGATGAAAATGAATTGCATCTTCTTCAAATAAGTAATAAGGCGTAAGATCTTGTCCGCCACCAAACCAGCTGTTGATTACATTTCCATGATCATCATACATTTCGAAATAGCGCCAGTTCGCGTGAACCGTTGGAACCATTGGACTTTTTGGATGAATAACTAAACTCAGTCCGCAAGCAAAAAAATCAGCTTCACCTACGTTGAATAGTTTTTGCATACTGTCTGGTAATTTCCCATGAACTGCTGAAATATTGACACCGCCTTTTTCAAATACGTTTCCGTTTTCAATTACACGAGTCCTTCCTCCACCGCCTTCTGGTCGTTCCCAAATGTCTTCACGGAATTTGGCTTCACCATCAACTGCTTCTAATCCTGCAACGATTTGATCTTGCAAGTTTTGTATGTATGCGTAAAATTTATTTTTCATTATAAACTGGCTTTTGCCAAAGCTATTTTATTAAATATTCCAAACGAAAATGTTTTACTCTCCGATTGAATATGTTCGTAAACTGCAATTGATTTTTTCCTTAAATCAAACGGATTTTCTTTTGAGAAAGCAATTAAAAAATCAGCAAATTGTTCTTGCTGATTAAAATCTAAATGCAATCTACGCAATAATTCTATTAATTCATTTTGATCAATAGCAATCAAAACTGGTGTCGTTAATCCGAAATTTTTTAACTGATAATCGATAAGACTCGTGTCTTCTATATTCCAGAATCTTGGAATAAAAACCAAAGAAAGCAAAGTCTTTAGCACATTGTCTATTCGTTCGCTTTCTTTATCTCTTAATCCTTTGTTTAACATTTAAGCTATTGGTTGTATTCTTTCACTGCATCAATAAACGCTTTTGCATGATCCACAGGAATATTTGGTAAAATTCCGTGACCTAAATTCACGATGTATTTGTCTTTACCGAATTCGTCAATCATTTCGTGTACCATTTTCTTGATAACTGGAATTGGTGACAACAATCTTGATGGATCAAAATTTCCTTGTAAAGTGATGTTTCCGCCTGATAAATATCTTGCGTTTCTTGGTGAACAAGTCCAGTCAACTCCTAATGCAGAAGCTCTACTTTTCCCCATTTCACCTAAAGCAAACCAACATCCTTTTCCAAAAACAATCACCGGTGCATCATCGGCTAAAGCCTCAACGATTTGGTTGATATATTTCCAAGAAAATTCTTGATAGTCAGCAGGAGATAACATTCCGCCCCAAGAGTCAAAAACTTGAACGGCATTTACACCCGCTTTAACTTTCTCTTTTAGGTATAAAATAGTGGTGTCAGTGATTTTTTGTAATAAAACATGAGCTGCTTCTGGATATTGGAAACAAAATCCTTTAGCTTTATCAAAACTTTTAGATCCTTGACCTTCTACTGCATAACACATAATTGTCCACGGCGAACCAGCGAAACCAATTAATGGCACCTCATCGTTCAACATTTCTTTAGTCAATTTAATAGCGTCCATTACATATCCTAAAGTTTCTTGAATATCTGGAACAATTACACGTTCCACATCTTGAATCGTACGAATTGGATTTGGCACAAATGGACCAAAATTTTCTTTCATAACCACTTCAAGTCCCATTGCTTGTGGTACTACCAAAATATCAGAGAATAAAATCGCTGCATCTGGAGCAATTCTACGAATAGGTTGCACTGTTATTTCTGCTGCAATTTCAGGAGTTCTACAACGAGTGAAAAAATCGTATTTATCACGTAAAGCGATAAATTCAGGTAAATATCTTCCTGCTTGACGCATCATCCATACCGGCGGACGTTGTACAGTTTCTCCTTTTAATGCTTTTAAAAATAGGTCATTCTTAATCATAATTCTTTCTTTTTATTCCTCGCTGTTGCGAGTTAGGGGGATTATTTATACTCAGCAATTACTTCTTCAATCACATCCTCAATGGTGGGTTGATCTGCAACGACAATGTTTTTTGTTATTCCTTCAAGTGCACTTGCAGTTGTTGTTCCTATACAGAAACAAGTCTCATTTTTAATTTTATTTTCTTTTAAATAGCTTTCAATACCAGATGGACTAAAAAACAATATGGCTTCCACAGGGGATTTTATTTTCTGCGGCGTCAACGTAGTTTCATAAACCTGAATTTCATTGAATTTTATTTTTGCATCTTTTAAAGCCTTTGGCAAAGTCTCTCTTCTTAAGTTTCCACTAAAAAAAGTATAGCTTTCACTAGCATAAATTAGCGTAATTATTTCGGCTAGATCTTCGGCGTAACCGGTGTAAGCGACCACATTATAGCCATTTTCAGAAAGCATAATTTTGGTTTTCAAACCCACGCAAAAAACATTCTTTGATTTTAATGCTTCCGATTTTTGATCCAATAAAAAACTTTGCACTGCATTTTGACTCGTAAATATCAAATTTTCATTAATTTCATCTAATTGAAAAGGGTTACTTTTCGTTTTAATAAAATCTGCCTCAATGACATTAAAATCTGCATTTACTAATGCTTCTCTTTGATTATTCAAGAGTGTTTTTGTAGATAGTATCTGAATCATTAG
>JAGNPP010000251.1 GCA_017989575.1 Chryseobacterium sp. | reverse complement strand
CTCTTGATAAAATCTTTGTTCAAAAACTTGTCTAATGGATAGATTTTCAAGAAGTAATTTCCGATGAAAAGCAAAATTAAAACAACGCTTGGTTTGTAGAAAAGATTCAAAAGATTGAGTTCGAAATCCGGTAACAGAAGCGCCACATTGATTGACAGAAATCCCAAAATCAAAGCGTACATCATCTCTATTCCCAGCGGAAAAACTTTGAATTTAACGTAATTAAAGGTTATTTTGATAATATTGTACAAAGACAAAGAAATCGCGTAAGCAACGGCAATTCCGAGGATTCCCAAATCTGTGTAAGTCAAAAAAATCATATTAAGGCTAATCGTGAGAACCGCTAAAATCAGCATCACCACAATATTGAATTTGTAAAATTTGGACAATGAAATAATATGACTGTTGAAACCAGTTGCCAAATCAAACAACATCGCAAATCCTAGAATCCAAATGATAGGCTCTGCCGTTCTTAGGTCTTCACCATTTTTCATAAAGTCTGCCAAGTACGGAAACCCAACAGCAATACAGCAGAACAAAACCAAGCCTAAGAAAAACAAACTGAGCGAAGTTTTCTTGTGAAATCTATCAAGTTCGTCGTAATCTCCATTTGCAAGAACTTTGTTGATAATCGGCGCAGAAAGATTGAACAATCCCATTTGCGGAACAACAATCAGGGAAATGATCGAATAAATGTTATTATAAATCCCGTTTTCCTGAAAGCTAATAAACTCACCAATCATAATACTATCAATCTTAATGGCTACGTAGCTACCAATGTTTCCTAGAAACCCGAACAAACTATAAGTAAAAATCTGTTTGTAAAAATTATCTTTTTTGAAATATGCTAAATCAAAATCCGGTTTTATCTTTTCTAATTTATTTGTGTAAAATCCGTACCCTAAAAGTGAAATCACAAACATCATAAAGAAAAATCCGTAAGCACTTTTCTCTGCAAATCCCATAAAAAAGAACAGACAAAATGCGCCAAGATTCGCAATTTTTGGGACGAAATTCTCGAAAATATTTGGAATTACTACCCTTTTATAATTGGTCAAAAACTTGTTAAAAACTGATGACAAGGCGAGTACCAAAGCCAAGGGTAAAATCATTTTTTTCATCTCCCAAATTTTAAATTCTTTCAAACTGGGAAAAATATAAGCAAGAAGAAAATAGATTCCGACAATAATCCCAAAATTGATAAAAATAGCCAGTAAACTGAGCGACAACATATTGTGGTGTTTCCCGTCAGCATTCACTTTGCTAAAGAATTTGACATTTGAAAAACTCAATCCGAAAACCACGATTGGAACTATCATTTCGGCGGTCGGCAAAATGTAACGGAGCTTTCCATAAAACTCCATATCGTACGGAAAAATGAAAATCGCCGAAAATGTTCCCAGCAAAAAACCGAGATAACCAATGATGGAATATTTTATACCTTGTCTTGCAACGACGCTCATTTGTTATAATTGATGGTTGATAAATGATGATTGATTGTCAATCTGAGGCTCTCGAAGACTTGGTAAAAATATAATATTATTGATATAATCTTTGTAATTCTTCACATTGTCAGGATTTTGCTGATTTAGAAATTCTTCTGTCAAAGTTTTCAACTTCAGAGATTCTCTGTCGAGATAATTGATGGAAAAACCCCAATCTGCAATTTCGGAAATCAAAGTCCACAGATTTTCTTCGTGATGGCGTTGTTCCATTTCCACCATCAAAATTGGTTTGAATTTCTCAATCGTTTTTTTCGCGCCACGCAACGTCTGCATTTCATTTCCTTCCACATCAATTTTGATAAAATCGAGTTTTTGAAACATCCGATTGTCAGTCTGAGCATTTCGACTTCGCTCAATATAAACTTCGTCGAAGACTAAATCATCCAAAGGTTTCACCTCTACTTTTTGAAGAATCGTCTTTTCCTCATTTTTTTCTTTGATAGAAGTCTGCAAAGTTCCTCTTGTATGGATTTTTTCACCGTTAATCACAGGAATTTTGAATTCCGCAATTGTTGAAATATCAGACAAGGCAATCGACGACAAATTGACTTTCGGGAACAATCTCCTCAATCTTTTGAATAACTGCGGATTGGGTTCGAAAGCGTAAATATTTTCTGGTTTCAAATGATTTTCCAAAGTGAAAAGGTAGGCGCCAACATTTGCTCCAACATCTATAAAAACAGCATCTTTCGAGAGAATATTTTTAATCCAAAGAAACTCTGGTTCCACTTTTCTTGCCAACAGATTATGAGCATCCAGACCTTTCAGTTTTTTGAAAAATCGGCTTTTGTAGAAGGTTGGCGAAATGAATTGTAGATTCTCAGCAAGCTTACTGTAAACGCTCATAAAGTTGTTTCATAAAGAAATGAACGGCAAAGAAAAGGGATTTATTTTACAAATCATAAAATTTTGTTAAAATAAAAGGTTTTAAACTTTAAGATTTCATTTAAAAAAGTGATTTTTCGCAATGTAATCATTACTTATTTTCAGGCTTTCAAACATATCTTTATCGCTGGAATCCTGTTCTACAAACCAATGTTTCAGTCCGGCTTTTTCTCTCGCTTCGAAAATAGTTTTGAAGTCAATCGTTCCGTTTCCGATTTCAGTAAAATCATTGGTTCCAGCTTTCAAATCCTTCACGTGCCACAGCGGAAATCGTTTGGGATATTTTTCAAAATATGTAAGCGGATTCAAACCCGCTTTCGCAATCCAATAGAGGTCGAGTTCCATTTTGACCAAATCGGGAGAAGTATTATCTAAAATGAAATCATAAACAGTTATATCATCAAACTTTTCAAATTCGAAATCGTGGTTGTGATACGCAAAATCGATTCCTGCTTTCTTGGTTATTTCGCCAGATTGATTGAGCAATTCGGGAAGTTTCCTATAATGTTCAGAAGTCCTTTCTTCTTCGAAAAGATAAGAGCAAACCATATATTTGGAACCAATGAAATGCAAATCTTCCACAGATTTTTCCCAATTGTTAAGCAAAGTTCCTGTAGTATTATGAACAATTCCCGTCGTGTGATGCGAACTGATGACTTCCAAACCGACATTCTTCAGAATCGTTTGAAATTCTGTTCTGGTTTTTCCGAAGAAAGCTCCATCATAGCCGTAAATTTCGACTTTATTAAATCCCAATTCAGCTAACTTTTCCAACGCTTTTTCCAACTTCTCAGAAATCGCATCACGAACTGTGTACAATTGGATGGCTAAAGGTTTTCTACTGTTCATCATATTTGAAGTTCCGCAAGCGTACAATCCTAAAAATCCCAACGAAGATAAGGCGATAAAATCTTTTCGGTTCATTATCGATTTTAAATTTGATTAAAGATATTTATGTTTTTCGAAGTATTAATCAACTTAATAATTCCAAAATTTTAATAATCATCCTCATAGATAGATTTGTAAAAAATCACATTACAAATCCCCAAACTTGTTTTAAATTTGATTTTTAAATTGTCTTTAAAAAAAATTAAATTAATTTTATGAAATACTTACTTATAATTATGTTTTCACTTTTCGGATTTTCAAAAAACAAAGCGCAGGCAAAATCGATTCACAGTTTCAAGGTAGAAGCCTTGGATGGCTCTACAATTGACTTTTCTAAATTCAAAGGCAAAAAGATTTTGGTTGTGAACACGGCTTCGGAATGTGGTTTTACACCGCAATACAAAGATTTGCAAAAATTGGCGGACACGTATAAAAACAAATTGGTGGTTGTAGGTTTTCCAGCGAACAATTTTGGAGGACAAGAACCTGGTTCCAACAAAGAAATTGCAACGTTCTGCCAAAGAAATTATGGCGTGGATTTCCCGATGGCTTCTAAGATTTCTGTAAAAGGTGACGATATCGCGCCCATTTACAAATTCCTGACAGACAAGAAAGAAAACGGTGTGAAAAACACAAAAATCCTTTGGAACTTCACTAAGATTTTGCTTGATGAAAAAGGAAATGTGATTGATAGTTTTATAAGTACTACTAATCCAATGAGCGAAAGCATTACGAAATATTTGAAGTAGGCGGAAGTCGGATGATGG
>JAGNPP010000250.1 GCA_017989575.1 Chryseobacterium sp. | reverse complement strand
GGATTGACTTACTGGGAGATTTCCAAGTTCCTGTTTTACCTGGGAATCAGTGTAGTGAGTATGGTTTTGCCACTTACAATTCTCCTGTCCTCGATTATGACATTTGGGGATTTTGGCGAGAGATATGAGCTGGCTGCGATGAAGGCTGCAGGCATCTCACTCGTGCGGGTGATGATGCCTCTCTTCATCACGGTTGGGATGCTTGCCGGCATTCTGTTTCTGTTTTCCAATAATGTGATTCCGGATTTCCAGCGGAAAGCGAAGAATATGATGTTCAATATCATTTCTTCTAAACCTGCGATCAACTTTACACCAGGCGTTTTTATAGATCAGATTTCTGGATTTTCTGTCAAATTTGATAAAATTTCAGGCATCAATGGCGAAAAACTAGAGGGTGTTTTTCTTCATAAAAATGCAAGTCCATACGACAATCAGCAGACGATCGTTGCAAAAACGGGAAAATTTGCACCTGCCGAAGATCCTAATTTCCTGAAACTAATTCTCTACAACGGTTATGTTTTCGAAGATAATATTGCGAATAAACCTTACGAAGAGCGAAAAAAACAGCCAAATCAATCGGTTAAATTTGATAGTTTGGTGTATCATTTTGACATCAGCGAACTGATAAACCAAGCGATTGAAAAGGAAAAAATAACGGACGATTACCGTTTCCAGACTTATGCGGAAGTGAATGAAACGCTTGCGAAAAACAGAAAAGGAAACATCACAAATCTAGGTTCTATCGTAGCTCCTGTACTTTCTCAGACCAATAATCAGGTTCAATACATCGATAAAATTAAATCTAAAGAGAAAATTACCGAGCCTTATAAAATTGACACTTTAAAAAAAGAAAAGAAACTGGAAGTTCTCTGGGAAGCCTACAACAGAATCGAAACTGTGAAAACCAGCATGGAATCTAATGAAAATGCCATAAGGGAAATCGTAAAAGGACATAACAAAATTGTGATCTACCAGCAAAGAATTGTGTCTTATTCCTTCACGTGTATGATTTTCTTTTTGATCGGTGCAAGTCTTGGATCCATCATCCGAAAGGGCGGAATGGGACTTCCGGTGATTATTGCGATTGTGATTTTCATCATTTTCTACGTTGTGAATCTTACGGTGGAAAATCTCTCGTGGAAAGGCTCTCTCAATCCTTATCTGGCAACCTGGATTCCGAACCTGATTTTGTTTCCATTTAGTATTTGGCTGACTTACAAAGCATTAACAGATTCTCAATTGTTTGATATCGAAAAATACCGGGCGCTGTTTAAACCACTTATTGATAAATTCAGCAAACCGAAAGAACATCAACGTTATCAATAAGTTCCATTCATCAAAACGATATTAATTTACATTAATAGATAAACATTATCATATTTTAATACTAAATTCGTGGTAGAAATCAAATTTTATGAAAAAAATAATTATCGCTATGTGTACCTTGGCGGTCTTGCAATCTTGCATTGTTTCTACCGCTACCAAAGTTGTTGGAGGTGTAGCCAAATTGGGTTATAAAACCGTGAAAGGAACTGTAAAAGGCGTAAGCTGGGCGGTGAGCAAGGCAAAAGGAAAAATAGACGAAGACCGAATCGACGGAACTTGGAAAGTGATTGGCGTTTACAAAGGTTCTTTCGAAACTTTTACGAATGATCCAAACCCAGAAAGTTCTTTTGAAAGCGAATGTGTGGAAGGATTTGACCAGATTATTTTTAATTCTAAAAAATCTAAACTAAAGCCCGTGCATTGCAGCACAGAGAAACTGGGTTGGGAAAAATATGATTTCGAATTTGGAAAAAACCCGTTGACAAAAGAGAAAGAAAATTATATCAAATACAACTCGAGCAACTATATTTCTATCATCGATATCAACAGCAAAACAATGATTTTGGAAGGAAGCCTGATGCCAAAATTGGCTTTTTCTGGCGGGAAATTGTATCTTTTGGAAAAGGTGAAATAGTAAATTTGCACTTATAAAAACAACCTCTGACAGACTTTTCTATCAGAGGTTTTTTATTTTAAACCGAAATATTGACGTACTTTTCGAAGTAATGAAAATCCTCTTTTCTGTTGATATTAATATGAAACATCATCTGGATGGGATCTTTGCGGCCAATGCTTTCGAAGCTGTCAAAACTGGCGATTGTGGCGTATATTTTTTTTATTTTCAAATCCCGGAGAATGACAAACGTGAGAAAGATATTCTGATTGATTTCCTTGGCGTATATTTCTGCATCCTTTTCGAATTTGACGCCCTCATTTTGTACTTTTAGAAAACTTTCTGACTTCAGAGATTGTAGTAATTTTGCAAGGTTCATATCATTAATTTTTAAATTAGAATCTTAGATAAAGGTTGTCCCTCATTTTCTGAGAGACAACCGAAATGTGGATTGATAAGAATCTAATTTTCTTTAATTCTAATGAAGAACTAAAGAATCATAGTTTTTTGAGAGAATGAAATTTTCTGGTTTCATTGTATCGTAAAAGTAATGAGTATGAGGATTATTATTTTATGATTGAGATCATATCACAAGAAGTAGCAATTGTGTTAAACAAAAAAAGACGCTCCTACGAACGTCTAGATTTTAATTTTGCAGAGAGGAAGGGATTCGAACCCTCGGTACAGTTACCCGCACACTAGCTTTCCAGGCTAGCTCCTTCAACCACTCGGACACCTCTCTATTTGAGGTTGCAAATATAATGAAATATCTGAATTCTCAAAAACAATATTAGAATTCTTCTGTAATTTCTCCACAAATATTTTCACTGAAAACCGCCGAAAATGGTTTTGTGTATTTTGGATTTTTCAAAACGTGCATACATTTCGTAATGGCTGATTCTGCTGTCATATCTTTCCCGCTGATCGCACCAATCTTTTTGAAGATATTACTGTTGCTATATTTCCCGAAATTGATTCCTCCAGAAATACATTGACTGATGACGACAACCTCAACGCCTCTGCTTCTAAGTTCCTGCAAAACAATCTGGGTTTTTTCATTATTAAAGATCGTTCCAGAACCAAAAACCTGCAATATTATAGCTTCCGCCGTCTTGATCTCCAACAAAGATTCGAAGTTCATTCCAGGAAAGATTCTGCAAAACAAAACATTTTCATTCAGATAATTATCCAACTCAAATTTGGCTTTCGGTTTCCAAAGTACATTCTTATCCACATTCAAATGAACACCAGATTGTCCTAAAATCGGATAATTCGGACTTTGATAAGCATCAAAAAACTCAGCTGAATATTTTAGACTTCTATTTCCGCGCAAAAGTTTATATTCAAAATAAACGGCAACTTCTTTGATGACCGCTTCGTCATTTTCGTAAAGACTTGCGTAATACAAACTGGTCAGAAGATTTTCCTTAGCATCGGTTCGCAAATCTCCAATCGGTAATTGTGAACCTGTGAGAATAACCGGCTTTCCAAGATTCTGGAGCATAAAACTAAGTGCCGAAGCTGTGTAAGACATCGTGTCTGTTCCGTGGAGAATCAGAAAGCCGTCAAAATTATTATAGTTTTTGAAGATCCAATCAGCGATCATTCGCCATTCTTTCGGTCCCATATCAGAGGAATCGACAGGTTTTTCGAATGGATGAACGGAAACTTCGCATTCCAAAAGATTCATCTCCGGAATTCTCTTGAAAATCGTGGAGAAATCAAACGGAACCAGACTTCCGGTTTCATAATCTTTTTCCATCCCGATGGTTCCGCCGGTGTAGATGAGTAGGACTTTTCTTTTCATAGACTAAAGTTGATTCGAAGGGAAAAACTGCAGCCTACTTCGACTTCGCTCAGTATAAACTTCTTGAGCGGATCCCGATGTAAAATCGGGAGGGAGCGGAAGACGGAAAAGCTGCCATAGAAATTCTCCACAAAAGTAAAATTTTAATCTGAATGGTGGAAATAAAAAATGCCCGTTAAAAAACGAGCATTTAATTTATGTTTTGGTTAAATTATTTAACCAAAAGTATGCTAGCAATCTGATTTGCCAACTCAGTTCCGATTCTGTCTTGAGCTTCTTCCGTCGCTGCACCTGTGTGAGGCG
>JAGNPP010000053.1 GCA_017989575.1 Chryseobacterium sp. | reverse complement strand
ATATTAGTAGCGTCGCAACCGATTCCCCAGATTGTGTCAGTTGGGTAAAGGATGGTTCCGCCGGAGCGTAAAGTTTCTAAGGCTTGGGTAAAATCCATTTTGAGTGTGATTTTTGGGAAATTCTGAATGTTAACATCAATTTAAAAATATAAAACATTGATTTTTAGTAAATTGAGTGTTTTAATGAATTTCTGCAGTTAAAATTATCTGCTGCAAATTTAACAAATAATGAACAGACTTTTAAATAGCCTTAACGTGTTAACCTGGATTTAACATAATATTGAATTTCGTAATGCTTAATTAAAAAATAGTTGTTAATTCTTATACATTCGGATTGATTTCCAAAGCATTTCTTTGGCAACGAAGAAAAAAGGAAATCAAAAAATGAAAGCAAAAACAATAAGCATCAGTGCTTTGTTTCTTTGTATGTCAACCACGATGTTGTTGGCGCAAACTACACAAGATACGCTGAAAGGCGAAAAGAAGATCGATGAGGTGAAGATCATCGGAAGCTCTAGAAAAGGTACAGAATCCAACATCATTGCTACGCAGAGAAAATCTGCGGAGATCATTGAAAGAGTTGGGGCCGCCCAATTATCTAAACAAGGCGTGGGCGATGTGGCAACTGCGGTAACCAAAGCTACCGGAACCGTGAAACAGGAAGGCGGAAACACGATTTCTGTAAGAGGCTTACTGGATCGTTACAACGCAACGACAATGAACGGTTTGCCAATCCCATCTGATGATCCGGAGAATAAAAACATTGACTTATCATTACTGAAAACAGATATCATAGATTTTATCTCTTTGGAAAAAGTTTTCAATCCAAGGTTGATGGGAGATTTCGGTGGTGCGAATATCAATATCGTTTCCAAAGAGTATTCTGGTAAAGGATTTATCACGCTAGGAATGGATAGTGGTTACAACCTCCAGAATTCTAAAACAGATAAATTTTTACTACAGGACGGTCCCAATTATTTTGGAACCAAAGTTCAGAAGGTTCCTGCAAATCCGCTTACGGCCTACAATTATCAGACAAGCTGGAATTTCAAAGATGCTTTCGGCCCTTCTATGACAATGCCTATCAATACAGGTATGAATCTGCAGGCTGGAAAATCTTTCAAAATTGGAGAAGAAGGCCGATTGAACACTTTTGCTTATGCAGGTTTTAATAATGATTTCACATATAGAGAAGGTTCTGAGGGGCAATTCGGTAATGAAACAGTATTGAAAGCTTTTGATAGAGTACAGAGATATTCTTACAATACCAACTCTACAGGAATGTTGAATTTGTTTTACAGATTAAACGCCAATCACCAATTAAAATTAATCACCAATTATATCCATTCCACAAATCAGGAAGCCAAGATCTTTGAGGGATACATTATGGATTATGCCGAAAACAACGGTGCCTATGTGAGAAGAGCAGATTACAAAGTGACTAATACTTTGGTCAATCAATTGGGTGGAGATCACAAGTTTGGAGACAAATTCTCGGTTAATTGGATTGCTGGTTACAATTATTTGAACAGCCAAAGACCAGACAGAATTACCAACACGCTCGTGAGAAATAGTGATGGAACAGGAAATTATACAATATCCAGAGAAGCAGGGCTCAATAACAGATACTATGATAATCTGGATGATAAAGAATATACTGGGAATTTGACTTTCAATTATAATTTGAAAGAACAATCAAAGATTGCTTTTGGTTACCAGGGGAGATTCAAAAAGAGAACATTTTTCTCCAAACAGATGGATTTCAAATGGAACAATGAGGTGGCGCAACCAGCTGTGGTATCAGATCCGAATGATTTGGATGCAATTTTCAATTCGTACAACTACGCAAAAGGTTTCTTCAATATCACGAGTAACTTTGGTGATGCAGGCGTTCTACAGCCAATACTTTACAATGGGGATCAGGATGTCAATTCAGGATTTGCAAATATAGACTACAAATTTTCAGAAAAGTTGATGTTGCAATTAGGTTTTAGATATGACCGAATCAGACAATATGTAGAATGGCAGGTTCAGTTTCCGACATTTGCAAATGGGGTAGAGTTCTATAACATAGAAAAAAATTACAACAAGTTTCTCCCTGCGATGAATGTCAAATATTCTATCAATGACAGGCAGAATCTGAGATTAGCAGCTTCCAGAACCTACACTTTGGCGCAGCTGAAAGAAATGGCGCCCTACATCTATGTAGATATTACGGAAACTACTCAGGGAAATCCTTTCCTCAGACCTTCAGATAATAATAATCTAGACCTAAAATGGGAATACTTCCCAAAATCAGGTGAAGTAATTTCATTGACGGGGTTTGGAAAGTATATTCAGAATCCAATTTCTAAATCTTATATCAATTCCACAGATCCTTATTTTTCTTACCTCAATGCTGGGGACTGGGCCTATGTTTATGGTATCGAGGCAGAAGTTAGAAAAGATCTTTTCAGTTTTGGAAACGGATCCAAGCTTTACACATTTGTGAATGCAACCTATATGGATTCGAAAGCAGAACTGGATACAGAGAAAGTGGGTAGAGAAAATGAAATCGCAGTTAATTTCGACGTCAAAGAAGATAAGCTTCAGGGCGCTACAGATTTTGTTGCCAACGCCAATCTTGGACTTAATCACAAATGGAACAGCGGAAATGAGTTAGACCTTGTTGCATCTTATTCTTACGTTGGAAATTACATCTATTCCATCAGTACAAACTCTATCGGAAACATTGTGCAAAAGCCAATCAATATGTTGGATTTTACTGCAAAATTCAGATTTAAAAACAACATAGATTTTGGAATCTCTCTTAGAAATCTATTGAATCCAGAAATCAAAAGAGTTCAGGAAAACAGTCTGAATTCCGAAACTTATAACTTTAAAAGAGGGCAGGTTATAGGTATGAATGTAGGATACAAATTTTAATAACAATAATTAATCTATAAAAATAAATCAAAATGAAAAAGTTAATTTCAAGTGCATTAGTTCTTTGCACATTATCTCTAACTACTGTTACTGTGTTCAACTCGTGTTCTTCTGACGACGATACAACGATCACGCCTAACCCAAGTAACGTAACTATCGATCCTAATAACTTCAAAGGAACATTAAACTCTGGAGACAAATTGGTTCTAGATGCTTCCATTACTTACAGAATGACTGGTGCTCTTATCGTAAACAACGGTGCAGAACTTACAATTCCTGCAGGTACAAGAATTCTTTGTACTGGTGGTACTACAACTTATTTAGCGGTAGCTCAAGGTGGTAAAATTTTCAGCAATGGTACGGCTAACAATCCTGTTGTTTTCACTTCTGGTGCTACAACGCCTGCAAAAGCAGATTGGGGAGGTATTGTAATCTGTGGTAAAGCTCCTATCAACTCTGGAGCATCTGCAACTTCTGAAGTAGCTAGTTTACCTTACGGTGGTACAGAGGTAGGAGATAATAGTGGTACAATCTCTTATACACAAATCAGATGGGCTGGAGCGAGATTCAACGCTTCTAAAGAATATAACGGACTTTCTCTTTTCGGAGTTGGTAACGGAACTAAAATCGACGGTGTAGCAGTTATTGATGGTGCAGATGACGGTATCGAATTCTTCGGAGGAACTGTAAACGTAAGCAATATCATTTCTATTAACAATGATGATGATGCTTTTGACTGGGTAGAAGGCTGGAATGGTACAGCTACGAACGTATTCGCTAAAAGAACTTCTGCGACAGTAGGTAACAAAGGTATAGAGGCAGATAACAACTCAAGCAACAACAATGCAGAGCCAAGATCTAATCCTACAATCAAAAACTCAACTTTCGTTGGATATACAACTACAGATAACGAAGGTGCTGGTACAAACCATTTCAGAGTAGGAACTGGTGTTACTATGGATAACGTGGTATTCTCAGGATGGGCTACAGCTATCACAATTCAGAGTGATGCTTCAATAGGTCTATTAAATGGTAAAAACAAATTCACAAACGTGAAATTTGACAACGTAGGCAAAAAAGCTGTTACAATTGCTTCTGCATCAGGATCTACAGAAGTTGAAGCAACTGCTGGGACTTTTACAGAAAATACCAATGCAACAGGTGCTGGTAACGGAACAGCGAACCCAACTTGGGCTAACGGCTGGGCTGGACTTTAGACTTTCTTTTTTCTTCATATCAAATCAAATTTATTTGAGCCCGCAATTCATTTTGCGGGCTTTTTTTTGTTTTTAAATTTTCATAATTGTAATAATTAAATTTAGCGGTAGAGTAGCGCGAAGAGAAACACATTTCCCACAAAACATTTTAACATAGAATCATCTTCTCACCAGTTGAAATCCTCTTAATTCTAAAATACAAAGCCACAGCGTGGCGAATTGTTAATAGAAAACAATTAGCACCAAAATCAAAGCTCCATAGGAGCGACCTGAAAAACACTTCAAAAACAATATTCTCACATCTACATTTTATATTCTCACGTCTGTGAATTATATTGGAGCACCTGCAACTTATATTCTTGCACCTGTGATTAATATTCTCGCGTCTGTAAAGTATATTGGAGCACCTGCAACTTATATTCTTGTACCTGTAATTAATATTCTCGCATCTGTGAAGTATATTGGAGCACCTGCAACTTATATTCTTGCACCTGTAATTTATATTCTTGCGTATGTAAAGTATGTTGGAGCATCCGGAAATTATATTCTTGCATCGGTAACTCTAAATTGAACATTCCTCAAAAAAATTAAACAAACTTCAAAACATTTCCTACCACCATAATAAAACATTTCCCGAAATTTGAAAAATCATTTATCGATTATCATTCATCATTTATAAAATTATGAACATCATCCTCGCATCCACATCCACACTCTTTGGCGGACAATATCTGGAATATCTAAAGTCACAACTTATTGATTTATTCGAAGGAATCACCGAAATCATCTTCATCCCATTTGCTAGACCAGGCGGAATCTCACACGACGATTACACACAGAAAGCAAAGGAATTTTTCGCAACAATCAATATCAATGTCAAAGGCCTTCACGAGTTTGATGACAAAGTAGAAGCGGTCAATTCTGCCCAGGGATTTTTCACAGGCGGTGGCAATACATTTCTTTTGGTTAAAACGTTACACGAATTTGGATTAATGAAAATCCTCAAAGACAATGTAGAATCCGGAAAACCATATCTCGGTTGTAGCGCGGGAAGCAACATCGGTGGCGTCAATATGAAAACCACGAATGATATGCCGATTGTCTATCCATCAAGTTTCGATTGTATGGAGTTGGTTCATTTTAATATCAATCCACATTACCTTGATCCAAATCCCGAAATAAAACACAACGGAGAAACCAGAGAAACCAGAATCAAAGAATTCCTGACTCAAAATGACATCAAAGTCGTTGGACTCAGAGAAGGCAACTGGATCAGAAGAATCGGAAACAGAGTCACCACAGAAGGATCAGAACTCACAAGAATCTTCGAAAAAGGAAAAGAACCGTACGAAGTAGAATCCGGAACCGAATTGTAATTTTGAAACGACGAAGTCGTGGCATATTGGTAGAAATAGAATAGATTTTAAATCAAAGGTGCGAAGCTCCGAAATATTGGTAATATTAAAATCACCCTTCAAATTTTAATATTCAAAACTCCGAAATCTCGGTAGAATATTTGTAGCGAGTAAGTCATCATTAATGATAAAAATTAAAACTTATGAAAACTAAATTCGGATTTTTATTAATAGCCTTAAGTCAATTTGTTTCGGCTCAAAACAATTACATCATCAAAAATGGCTCAAAACGTTTCGATGCTCATATCACCGTTCAATCTTGCGAAGGTGATAATTGTGGCGGAAAAGGAATTGTAAAATTAATCGACAAAAAAACAAATCAACTTTTTCAAACTTTTGAGTCAGACGATCTCAGTTTATTTCTGGACAAAAATCAAAAGCCAACCGTCAATGTCATTCAGTTATACAACGAGCAAAGTCCTTTGATCTTCGATGATTTCAATTTTGATGGCTCAGAAGATTTGGCTATTCGAAACGGAAATCAAAGTGGTTATGGCGGACCATCGTACGATATTTACGTTTATCATTCCACCAAAAAACAATTTGTCCCAAGTGATGAATTGACAAGTTTGGCTTACGAAAATCTCGGAATGTTCCAAACCGATTCCAAAAGGAAACGTTTGATAACTTATGCAAAATCCGGCTGTTGCTGGCACATCACCACAGAATATGCAGTGATTCCGAAAAAAGGACTTCAAAAAGTCTATGAATTTGAAGAAGATGCAACCGGTGGCGGAGAATTTGTAAAAGTAATCACCCGAAATCTCATCAATAACAAATGGGTCAGCAAAACCAAAAAATATAAAATTGACGATTATTATAAAGATTAAAAAATGAAAATCCAAAAAGAAATAGATTTCATCTTAGCGGTGGACGCGCTCAAAAATGTCCAAAGAAGAAATTACAATGCCGACGATTCCAGAAGAGAAAACACAGCGGAACACAGCTGGCAAATCATCATCTTGGCGCAGGTTCTTTTCCCTTACGCAAAAAACAATACAGATATTGATTTGTTGAGAGTTATCAGAATGTTGTCCATTCACGATCTTGTGGAGATAGATGCGGGAGATACTTTTTTGTTTGATGAGGTCGGGATGCAAGGCAAATTCGAGAGAGAAAAAATCGCAGCAAAGAGAATTTTCGGAATCTTGGATGAGCCACTTTCCACAGAATTCTACAATCTTTGGATTGAGTTCGAAGAAGAGGAAACACCCGATGCAATATTCGCCTGCGCAATCGACAGAATAATGCCGTTTATCCTCAATGCTCACACATCTGCCAAGAGCTGGACAGAAGCCGGCGTTACAGAAAAACAAGTTAGAGCAATGTTGGAAAATGCCATTTGCAGAGCCTCAGACGAAATGGACGAGTGCTTCAAAGCATTGATGGAACTTTGTTTGAAGGGGAATAAGTTGGTAAGAAATTAAATCAATGATAGCCACAAAAAAAACGCCTCAAAAATTCGAGGCGTTTTTTCTATATTTTTTAAAGTAGATTTTTTTACTTAGCAGCAGGTGTACTATTTGCTGGTGCATTGTTTACTGGTGCATTTGCAGGCGCTTCAGATTTAACAGGCGTTGGCATTGCAGGAGCAGTCAGAGTAGGTTTCCCTGTAAGGATGATGCTTAGGAAAATCAAAACAACAATAGTTGCTCCCAATGTCCAAGTTGCTTTCTCCATAAAATCATTGGTTCTCTGAACCCCAAAATTAGCTGCTGATGTTCCACCAAAAGTTCCGGAAAGTCCGCCTCCTTTTGGATTTTGAGCCATAATGATAATAACTAATAAGATGCTCGCAATGATAATCAGGATCATAAACAGCGTAAATATTGTGCTCATAGTATAGTCTAAGTAATAAATTTTGAAGCGCAAATATATGGATTTTAATCAATAATAAAACTTATTTCTTAATAAATTTTACAATATTGGTCTCACTATTCAAAGATTTCAGTTTGATGAAATAAATTCCTGATTTCAAATTCCTAATATCAATCTGATTGCTCTTAAAATCTTTATTAAGAATCAATTTTCCAGAGGTGTCCACCACTTCGTAAGAAACAAAGTTTTTCTCAGATTCTATATTCACATAATCCTGAACCGGATTTGGAAAAATCTTTACAACAGCAACTTTTTTACTTGGATCATTCACTGCCAACAGACACGCTGGCGGATTAGTAATTGGGCCTGCGGAATAATCGTAGAAGACGGTGTCTTCAGTTGTGATGTTATAGAATTTATAAAGATCTGCCATAAAGGGAAATTGGCAATTGTTAAATTCAACAAGACCTACAAAAAAGCCCAATTCACTTTTATACCAACCTTCGCAGACTGCTGTCATAGGATTTCCTGGTCCCCAAATGTCAATCGTAGTTTGAGGATCTACAGAGTTTGCAAAGGAACAAGCCGAACTCCAGCTTGTCGGCGGTCGGAAATATACAGTTTTTTGCGGAAAATTTCCAAAATAAAATGTCTTGGTATACATTTGTCCTGCTGCTAATTTTGCTTTCAAAACAGTCGTTTGAGTAATGTTAATGTTCACATTATTCAATCCCGACGGAGAATTATTCGTAGGTTCAGATCCATCTGTGGTGTAGTAGATTCTTCCGGTGCCAGAGATGCTTGCTGTATAAGGTTCGAAACTGTGATTGTTGTATGGTTGAAAGTCAATTTGCCCAAAATAGGACAGAGATACAATCATCAAAGTAAAGAATAAAAGTTTTTTCATAAGATTAGTTTTTAAGTGGTTCAACCCAAATTTACGTTATATTTTAATAACTTCGTCCGAGCTTTTTTTAAAACAATTATTTTTTCAAAATGAAATTTAAACATATCCTCGTTGCAATGGCAGCAACACCTTTTATGATGAATGCACAACAGGTAATGACTGCGGAAACGATGTGGACGCTCAATCGTTTGGGTGTACAATCCGTTTCTCCGGATCATCAATCACTGATCTACAAAGTCAGCAAAACAGATCTCAAAACCGAAAAATCAAATTCCGAAACATTCTGGTTAGACCTTTCTGGGAAATCAACAAAAATTGATTTGGGAAAGAAAAGCTTGATTCAATGGGATAAAAACGGGATTTATGCTTTAGAGAAAAATCAAATTTATCTGTCCAAAGACTCAGGGAAAACTTGGTCAGAATTCTATAACATTGGCGAAGTGGACAACATTGTGATTTCTCCAGATGGTAAAAAAGTAGCATTCAGCAAAGCCGTTCATATTGAGAATCTTTTGGGGAAAGACAAACACAAAGATTTGCCAAAAACCACAGCTCAGATTTACACAGACCTGAATCACCGCCATTGGGATGCTTGGAATGAAGGTTCCTACAACCACGTTTTCACGGTGAATGTTTCAGAATCGGTTGACAAGGCCAAAGATCTTTTGGAAGGAAAACCTTTCGATTCGCCTCAGAAACCATTTGGTGGCGCAGAAGATTTCGTTTGGAGCCCAGATTCTTCGGAGTTGCTGTATGTGACCAAACCAAAATCCGGCGAGGAATATGCAAGAAGCACCAACACCGATATTTTTGCTTACAATCTGGCTTCCGGAAAAACAACCAATCTTTCTGATGGAATGATGGGTTACGATTTGAATCCGAAATTCAGTCCAGATGGGAAATCGTTGCTTTGGCTAAGTATGGAAAGAGATGGCTATGAAGCGGACAAAAATGACATCGTGGTGATGGATTGGAAATCAAAATCCAAAACCAATCTTACCAAAGCTTGGGACGAGAGTGTCACAGGTGATGTTGCTTGGAGTAAGGATGCAAAATTGGTTTATTTCACTGCGGCATTCCGTGGGACAAAACAATTATTTTCCGTTGATGCAAAAAACAAATCCGTAAAGCAAATCACAAAAGGTGATTTTGATATTAATGATATTGTCATCGATAATAAAAATAAACTTTGGGTCACAAAAACTGACATCAACCACAATGCAGACCTTTTCGAAGTAGATTTGAAAACTTCAGTATTGAAACAGATTACGGACATCAATCAAGATAATTATTCCAAACTAACAGCAGGAAAATCTGAATTGAAAATGGTGAAAACCTCGGACGGAAAAGAAATGGGCGTTTGGTTCCATTATCCGCCGAACTTCGATCCAAATAAAAAATATCCAACACTTTTATATTGCCAAGGTGGACCGCAATCTGCACTCACGCAGTTTTTCTCCACAAGATGGAACTTCGCTTTGATGGCGGCAAACGGCTACATCGTGGTCGCGCCGAACAGAAGAGGAATGCCAGGTTGGGGCGTGGAATGGAACGAAGCAATCAGCGGTGACTGGGGCGGACAACCAATTAGAGATTATTTGTCAGCAACAGATTTTGCAAAAACTTTACCTTATGTAGATGGAAGTAGATTAGCGGCTGTTGGAGCGAGTTACGGCGGATATTCCGTGTTTATGTTGGCTGGCGTTCACGAGAATAGATTCAAAACCTTCATTGCACACGACGGACTTTTTGATATGAAATCTTGGTACGGAACGACTGAGGAACTATGGTTCGCCAATTGGGATTTGAAAGGCAATTACTGGCAAAAGCCAACGCCGAAAGCTTATACAGAATTTAATCCTATCAATTTTGTTGATAAATGGAACAAACCGATGATGGTCATCCAAGGTGGAATAGATTTCCGAGTGCCTTACGAGCAAGGTCAGGAAGCTTTCCAAGCTGCAAAACTAAAAGGCTTGAAAACGAAATTCCTTTATTTCCCGAACGAAAACCATTGGGTGCTTCATCCGCAAAACGGTTTGGTTTGGCAAAGAGAATTCTTTGAATGGCTAAAAGAAACTTTATAATTAAGAAATAATAATTAAAAAAATTGAAATGCAGGTGAATTATCATCTGCATTTTTTTTATATTTAACTAAAATAAAAAAACACACGGATATGAAAATTTTATTACCAATGCTTTTCATCGGAACAATGCTGAATGCGCAAGTTTCCAACGTCGTAAGACATCCAGATTCTTACAAAAACTTACCTTATGAAGGGACAAGGATTCTACAAGTAGATGAAGCCAATTCTCCTGATAACGAGGATAATGTTTTTATGTTTTCTAAAATCGAAAAAGGTGCAAAGCCCGATAAAATGACATTTCAGAGATTTACAAAAGTAGATGGAAAATGGAAAGTAGTTGCGAAAAAGCAGATGACCCACGATGGGATTTTAAGCGCTTGGGGACAACGAAAAGCCTTTGCAGATTATGACAAAGACAAAAGTATCGACGCTTTATTTATCTACGCCTTGAACGATTACAACCTAAAACAACAATCTGTTCATTTGATTTTTTCTAAGAAAGATAAGCTTTACGAAATCTCAACTTCTGCAGAAAGTGGTTATACGAAAGATGTTTACTCAAGCAATTTCAAAACATTGCCCGAGAATATTCAAAGTAAAATTTTGGAATATTGGAACAAGTTGGATAAACAGTAAATTAGAGAATATTAAAAACATCATATTGTCATTCCGTAGGAATCTAGACTGCTGAGATTCCTACGGAATGACAAATTTGAATTATCTATTCAATCTCCACAGCCCAATAGGCTTTCCATTCCTTATTCCTTTCCAATTTCAAAATCCCAAATTTCTGAGTGAAATCTTTGTTGTGGTCTTCGAAATCCGCAATGCCTTGCCAAGGTTCCAAGCAAACAAAATCTGCATTTTTAGCTGACCAAATCCCGAAATATGGAAAGTTCGAAAACGTGAAAATAACTTTGTGATTGTTTTGATTACTTCTCAAAATCAATTTGTTACTATTCATATTGGTCATTACCAAAGCATCTTTTGAGAACAATTCGTAGGAAAGTGGAAGTGTTTTGTTTTTGAGTTCGATGGTTTTGGTTTCTTTGCTGATTAGATTATCAATCAAAGGATGGATTTCCAGTTTTTCATCATCAGAAAAGGCGATTTCATAGTTATAGTAATTCAATCCATTTTTTGTGTCAATGGCAAATCCTGGATGTGCACCTAAAGAGAAAAATAGTTCTTTTTCCGAAGTATTTTTCACTTTGTATGAAACAGTTAGTTTATTCTCAATCAAAATATATTTGATTTCCAAACTGAATTCGAAAGGGTAGAATTTCAAGGTTTCTTTGTCAGAATGTAATTCAAAAACAACTTCATTTTCAGATGAATTTTTCACTTCGAAGAATTTTCTTCTCGCAAAACCGTGTCGCGGCATCTCGTAAGTTTCACCTTCGAAAATGTAAGAATCATCTTTCAAAGCGCCAACAGTTGGGAAAAGCACCGGACTTTTTCCTCCCCAAAAATCAGGATTTCCTTCCCAGAGGATTTCTTTTCCGCTTTCGAGATTGATGAGCGAAACCAGTTCTGCACCAAGTTCATTGAATGTGGCTTTTAGTTTTTTATTCTGAATCGTAATCATTGTCTCTAAGTTTAATCGAATACAAATATATCGACATTAATTTCTTTAATTCAAAGTATATCCTCTAAAAATCTATTATCTCTCATCTCATTTTACAATAAATTACTAAATTGCCGTTTTATAAGCAATGATTAAAGGTTTAAATTTTCTTAAGAGAATCAATAGTTGGGTGATTTATTTCATTTTGACG
>JAGNPP010000052.1 GCA_017989575.1 Chryseobacterium sp. | reverse complement strand
TTATTACAGAATTGAACGTTTCAAAAATCGCAATGACAAAAAAGGATGCCGTTCCTATCGGGGCTATGGGATTGGTCGGTCTATTGAAGATTCGGTAACATCTACTGACATTTCCAAATTCTAATATTCAGATTCTAATAATAGTAATAATCGGGAGAACTGTTGTTAACGAGCGAAACAAGCAAAGCAACAAACGCTGTCATTCCAGCCACTGAACCTACAACAATCGCCGTTGTGCCACCGGGATTATTCTTTTTAATCACCCGGATATCATTCTTTGCAATCGTCACTTCCTGACTGTTTGCCACTGTGACAATCTTGTTCTCATCCACAGATGAAACTCTGGCTTTATATTTTGGTTTACCGTTTTCGTAAAAAGTATATTTCTTTCCCGTCTGAACTGCGGAAAAATTGTCTTTGTTCAAAGTACTTCTGTAGATGGTTGTGGTACAAGATTGCAAAAGGATGAGCAAAGCAATCAGAAAAGAAAAAGTTCTCATTGTAAATTTAGTTTTTCCAAATATAATGCAATTTTTCTGTCATTTGCAAGCCTTGGAATCTTGTTTTGTCCACCCAACTTCCCTTCGGATTTTGCATAATCCTGGAAGGCATTTTTCTTCAGTTTCGCAATCACCAAAGGCTGTAGAATATTTCCGGAAATGAGATCATCATAATACGTATTTCGTTTTCTGAGTTGCAAATCCAATTCAGATTTGAAAGCTTCAAAATTCTCCGGCTCTTTTTCAAACTCGATGAACCATTCGTGGTAAGGTAGACCTTCCGCAGGATTTACTTGTGGTGCAAGATGGAATTCTGTGATTTGTGCAGGAAATTTCTCCACGGTTGCTTTCAACGCTTCTTCCACCTCGAATGCAATCACGTGTTCGCCGAAAGCCGAAGTGAAATGTTTCGTTCTTCCGGAAACAACAATTCTGTACGGATTTTTATCAATGAATCTCACAACATCACCGATTGAATACGCCCAAAGTCCGGAATTGGTCGTCAGAATCAAGGCGTAATCTTTATTAAGTTCCACGTCTTTTAGTGTCAATCTCTTTGCATTCGATTTTCCGAATTCTTCCAAAGGAACAAATTCATAAAAAATCCCGTGATTGGTCAAAAGCAATAATCCATCTTTCGTATAATCATCCTGGAACGCAAAAAATCCTTCCGAAGCTGGAAACGTCTGAACAATATCAACAGGTTTCCCCAATAACTCATTCATCTTATCTCGGTAAGGTTCATAGTTGACGCCACCTGTAATGATCAATTGAAGGTTTGGAAAAATCTCTGTGATTTTCTTTCCGTGTCGGTCAATCAGTTTTTCAAAATACATAATGAGCCAAGGCGGAATTCCGGAAATCAAGGTCATATTTTCTTTTTCAGTTTCCTCCACGATTTTATCGATTTTGGTTTCCCAATCTTCGATGCAGTTGGTTTCCCAACTTGGCAATCTGTTTTTCTGAAGATAGTTTGGAATGTGATGTGCCACGATCCCCGACAATCTTCCGTTTTTGATGCCATTGATTTCTTCTAATTCGGGAGAACCTTGTAGAAATATCATTTTTCCACCGACGAAATCAGCGTTATTTTTCTTTTCGATGTAATGGAAAAGTGCACTTTGTGCGGCGCCAATTTGGAAAGGCATTGCTTCTTTGGAAATCGGAATGTATTTTGCGCCGGAGGTTGTTCCTGAAGTCTTCGCAAAATATTCTGGCAAGTCCGGCCAAAGGATTTTGGATTGTCCTTTTTTGATCTTCTCGATGTAAGGTTTCAAATCTTCGTAATCAGCAATCGGAACATTGGTTCGAAAATCCTCAATACTTTTTATCGTTTCGAATTGATGTTCTCTTCCGAAAAGAGTTTTCTCAGCCGTTTTGACGAGCGAAAGCAGAAGTTCTTCTTGATTCTTGACCGCATTGGTTTTAAAATCTTTTGTTTTGGCGATATGTTTTTTGGCCCAGATGAGCGCGATATTTTTCTTGATGAAATTTAGCATTGATGAAATTTTCAATTGTCAAATTTATAAGTATTCTTTTACATATTAGAGGTTAGAAGTTAGATTTTTTGATATTGAAAATTAGAACACAAAGTGCACTAAGTTTTTTTGAAATACTAACTGCTTTAAGGTCACTAAGGCTGTTCGCTTAAAAGATATTAGCCAATCCAGGTTTCTCGCAGATTTTGCAAATTTTGCAGATTAAGTTGAAATTCTAACTGAAAGACAAACGTCGATTTTATTTTAATGGTGAACTTTTGTACAATCTGCAGCCCGACTTGAGTGGAAATCCTTTTTTGTGGCTGGTAAAGCTTAGGCAAAAAGATTGGGAACGGAAGGCGGAAAAGCTGTCATAATAATTAATATTGAAAAGTTTGTGTTTTAGAAAGAATAATTGTACTTTTGCACCTCGAATAATATAAAATTTATAAACAATGTTTGCAATTGTAGAAATAGCAGGGCTTCAATACAAAGTTGAGCAAAACCAAAAGTTGTTTGTGAACCGTTTGAAAGGAGACAAAGGAGCGAAAGTTTCTTTTGATAAAGTTCTTCTTACTGTAAACGGCGCAGTAACTGTAGGTGCCCCGGCTGTAAACGGTATCGCCGTAGAAGTAGAAATTCTTGACCACGTTCAAGCTGACAAAGTAATCGTTTTCAAAAAGAAAAGAAGAAAAGGTTATGCTAAGAAAAATGGTCACAGACAACAATTAACTCAAATCCAGATTGTTTCTATCACTGGTTTTGACGGTGCGAAAAAAGAGGCTAAAAAAGCTGCTCCTAAAAAAGCTGCTAAAGCTGAAGTAACAGAAACCAGCGAAACTGCTGAATAATTATTAACCCAAAAAAGCTTAAAACAAAATGGCACATAAGAAAGGAGTTGGTAGTTCCAAGAACGGTAGAGAATCTCATTCTAAAAGATTGGGTGTGAAGATTTTCGGAGGACAGTCTGCTATTGCAGGGAACATCATCATCAGACAAAGAGGTACGCAACACCACCCAGGTGAAAACGTAGGAATGGGTAAAGATCACACTCTGCACGCTCTTGTTGACGGTACTGTGGTTTTCAGAAAGAAAGCAAATAATAGATCTTTCGTATCTATCGAACCAAACGCATAATTTAACAGCGTTTTATAAAATAAAAAATCCCAACTTTTCAGTTGGGATTTTTTATTTTATACACCAGATGCCGCCACAATAATTCCGGCTAATCCTACTGCTCCTAATAGACCCCACAATAATCCATTTCCTTTTTTCTCCTGCACCGCTGGCTGAGCTGTTTCTGCTTTCTGAAGGTACGATGGCTTTATCTCTAAGAATTTGATGTCTTTTTCTTCAACTTGACGGAAATTTTTATAATTAGCCGGCCAGCCATAAACTGTTAATTCGGTTTTACTGTTTTGAGTTGAAGACTCATACGTTGGTTCTACAAGAAGATCCGCTTTATTTTCTTTTATAAGCTCACGCACAGCTTGATTTTTTGCAGCTTCAAGAGATTCGATGTTAGAAATAGTAACTGTTTTAGAAACTTTCTCTTGTTGAATATTCAGATCAGCGATTACAGGCCTATGCATAACGCCTGAGCCTACAATATCGATGGTTTTTGCTGTTCCTGTCTTTGTGGTAGCACAAGAAACTAAAGCTGAAGCTAATGCTAGAGAAATCACTCCTTTTTTCATAATAAATTAGTTTAAAAATTGATTATCGAAAATAGGCAAGAAATATTTCATAATTTTACGGATAACCGTAAACAGGATAAAAAAAACCGTCTATTGCTTAGACGGTTTACTTTGAAATATTCTAAAGCTTTTCTAAAAGCGCATCAGTGATTTCCATATTGTGGAAAACGTTTTGAACATCATCGTCTTCTTCAAAACGATCCAGCATCTTCATATTTCCTTTGAATTGATCCTCGGTCATTTCCTTTGTACTGTTTGGGATTCTTTGCAATTCGGCACTTTTAGCCTCGATTCCTAACTCATCTAATTTGTGAGACAATGAACCAAAATCCTCGAAAGCAGTAGTGATCATAACCTCTTCCTCATCTTTTTCTACATCTTCTGCACCACCATCTATCATTTCCATTTCGAAATCATCCCAATCCATTTTGATTTGAGCTAAGTCGATTGTGAAAATCCCTTTTCTATCAAAGATAAAAGCCAGTTCTCCATTCTTACCAAGATTGCCATCAAACTTGTTGAAAATAGCTCTTACGTTCGCTACTGTTCTTGTAGGATTGTTCGTCGTACATTCTACAAAGAATGCTACTCCACCCTGTCCATATCCTTCATAAGTGATTTCCTCATAGTTTTCCGCATCTGCACCACTTGCTTTTTTAATTGCTCTTTCAACATTGTCTTTAGGCATATTGGCACCTTTCGCATTTTGGATGCATCTTTTAAGAGCAGGATTAGAATCTGGATCAGGACCACCCGCCTTTACTGCCAAAGCTATATCTTTCCCAATTTTTGAAAATGTTTTTGCCATCTTATCCCATCTGGCCATTTTTGAAGCTTTTCTATATTCGAATGCTCTTCCCATTTTGTGATTATTTATTTATGCAAAAATACTGAAAACTCAAAACAAAAAAAATACCTCCAATAAAATTGGAGGTATTTATATTTAGAAATAATGATTAATTATTTTCTTTTTTTAGTAGCTTTTTTCTTAGCCGGAGCTTTTTTAACTACTTTCTTCTCTACAACTGGAAGATCAGATTTTTGAAGAGCTTCCCAAGCAGCGCCGTTTACAGCTTCTACTACTACTCTTCTATCAGCTTGTCTCTCAGCATCAGTTGCTTTCTCAGAAACTTTAGCATCTCTTTCTCCAACTCCAATAGATTTCAATTGATTTGGATTAACACCTTTAGCTTCTAAAGCAGCAACTACAGAAGCAGCTCTTTGTCTAGAAAGTTTCAAGTTATATGCTTCAGCACCTTTAGCATCTGTGTGACCAGTTACTAAGAAAGTTGCATCTTTTGCACCATTCAAGATACTTGCAGCTTGTTCAATTTTACCAGCAGACTCAGGTCTCAAAGTAGCTTTGTTGAAGTCGAACAATAAGTTTGTAAGAGCTCCTGTAGCTTCTTCACCGTAAACTGAAGCTGGTTTTGGACAACCTTGGTATTGAGCAAGACCTGGAACTGTAGGACAAGCATCATCTTTGTCTAATACTCCGTCTCCGTCAGTATCTGGCCAAGGACAACCTTTGTTTTCAGCTGGTCCAGCAACATCTGGACAAGCATCATCTTTGTCTAATACACCATCTCCGTCAGTATCTGGCCAAGGACAACCGTTGTTTTCTTTTGGACCTGCTACATCTGGACATTGATCGTCTTTGTCTGGGATACCATCTCCATCTGTGTCAGGACATCCTTGGAATTCTGGTAAACCTGGTACATCTGGACAAGCATCTTCCTTATCTGGAATTCCGTCTTTATCTCTATCTGTGTTACCAAATCTGAACAACAATGAAGCAGAAGCTTGCCAGAAGTTAGCAATTCCTGATTTATCGATTGGAGTAGATACATAATCTCCTTGAACACCTAAACCGAAGTTTTTAGTTACCCAGAAATTAACACCCGCACCTGTACTTACTGTAAAGTGGTTAGCTTTTCCAGCATCTCCATCTTCGTTGAAAGCATTATAAGTACCTCCACCTACTGCAGCTTTAGTATCTGTAACGGGGAAAGACATACCTGTATAGTCGTGTCTTAGGTAGTTAGCACCTACTCTCAAGAATGGATCGAACCAAGACTCCTCATCCCATAAAAGGCCAGCAGCTTTGAACTGAACACCAAGACCTGTCATTAGGAAAAATTCTTTTTCCATTGCAAATCTCTTGTTATCAACATTACCAACAGTCGTTTGCCAGTCAAGAACGATACCTTTGCTAAGGCTTCTTGCAACAGTCAATTTAGATAATGGTGGAGTAATAGAATACTTTGATACTCCGAATAGGTTTTGTTCAAAATTTCTTAAAGAGAATGTATTGCTGAAATTATTTCTTTGAGCAACGTGATTCACTCCATGAGCACCTACACCTATCACCCAAGGGTTGGTAGTAGTTTGCGCAAAAACAGTAGAAGCAACAGTAAGTGCCAATGCTGTAATTCCTAATTTTAGATTTTTCATAGAATTAAATGATTAAATAATTGATAATGCAAAATAAATATAATTTTTCTTTATAAACAAAGTTTTTTTAACTTTTCTTTAATAACCGCTGAATGTTAACCTTGTTCTCTCTATCTTTTATAGCTTCTCTTTTATCAAACAACTTCTTGCCTCGAGCTAGTGATATAAGCAATTTTGCCTTGCCGTTTTGGTTGATATAGAGTTTCAATGGAATTACTGTATTGCCAACATCCTTTAACTTTTTTTTAAGTTTTTGTAATTCGTAATTATGCAGTAGCAACTTTCGTTCCCTTTTTGTTTTATGGTTGTAAAAAGTTCCTAATTTGTACTCATCTATCATCATATTAATGACATAGAGTTCATCGTCAATGAACTGGCAGAAGCTTTCCGTGATGGATGCTTTAGAAGATCTGAGTGATTTTATTTCGGTTCCGGTCAATACAATTCCTGCTTCATACTCATCCAGAATCTCATATTCGAAGCGGGCACGTTTGTTAAATATATTAACAGTTTTTTCTATTTTCATTGTGTTACATTAATATAAGGATTGGCTTTTCATCATCCCAACTTATTTTCGTATTTTTGCACAAATTTACAAAACTATATGTTAACAGTATCTAATATATCTCTACAGTTCGGCAAAAGAGTACTCTTTGACGAAGTTAATATAAAATTCACGAAAGGGAATTGCTACGGTATTATCGGTGCAAATGGTGCCGGAAAATCGACTTTCCTTAAAATATTAAGTGGAAAACAAGACCCAACTTCCGGACACGTTTCTTTGGAAAATGGAAAAAGAATGTCTGTCCTGGAGCAGGATCACTTTGCTTATGACAACTTCACTGTTCTTGAAACGATTCTTAGAGGAAACAAAAGACTTTTCGAAATCAAAGAAGAAATGGACTCGCTTTATGCAAAAGAAGATTTCTCAGACGAAGACGGAATCAAAGCTGGAGAACTGGGCGTAATCTACGACGAAATGGGCGGATGGAATTCCGAAGCAGATGCACAAACTTTGCTTTCAAATGTTGGTATCTCAGAAGATATGCATTACCAATTGATGGGCGAACTAGAGAATAAAGACAAAGTAAGAGTTCTACTTGCTCAAGCACTATTCGGAAATCCGGATGTATTGATTCTGGATGAGCCTACCAATGACTTGGACATCGCTACAATCGCTTGGTTGGAGGATTTCTTGGCAGATTATGAGAACACGGTGATTGTGGTTTCTCACGACCGTCACTTCTTGGACACCGTTTGTACACACATCGGCGATTTGGATTATGCAAAATTGAATCTTTACACTGGTAACTACTCTTTCTGGTACCAGGCTTCTCAATTAGCAACGAGACAAAGAAATCAAGCTAATAAAAAAGCTGAGGACAAGAAAAAAGAATTACAGGATTTCATCGCGCGATTCAGTTCCAACGTAGCGAAAGCAAAACAGGCAACTGCCCGTAAAAAGATGATCGACAAATTGAATATCGATGACATCAAACCTTCATCAAGAAGATATCCAGCCATCATTTTTGATACAGAAAGAGAAGTTGGAGATCAGATTCTTGACGTGAAAGGTCTTGAAAAAACCAAAGACGGCGAATTGCTATTCTCAAACATCGACCTTAATCTTAAAAAAGGTGATAAAGTTGCGGTAATCTCAAGAAACTCTTTGGCTATCACAGAATTTTTCGAAATCCTTGCCGGGAATCTTCCTGCTGACAAAGGAAACATCGCTTGGGGTGTGACGACAAATCAATCTCATATGCCTTTGGACAACACGACTTTCTTCCAAGAAGACATCAACTTGGTAGACTGGTTGAGACAATTTACGAAGAATGACGAAGAACGTCACGAAGAATTTATGAGAGGTTTCTTGGGAAGAATGCTTTTCTCCGGAGACGAAGCTCTAAAATCTTGTAAAGTCCTTTCTGGAGGTGAAAAAATGAGATGTATGTTCAGTAGAATGATGCTTCAGAAAGCGAACGTTCTTTTGCTTGATGAGCCTACGAATCACTTAGATTTGGAAAGTATTACAACTTTGAATAACTCATTGAACAACTTCAAAGGAAACATCCTATTGTCTTCTCACGATCACGAGTTGCTAGGAACAGTTTGTAACAGAATCATCGAGTTGACGCCGAAAGGAATCATCGATAGAGATATGACTTATGACGAATATCTTGGAGATAAAAAAATCAAAGAATTGCAGGAACAGATGTATTCTTAAAATTATTTGGGCGCCTTTATCCGCCTTCCGCTCCCTCCCGATTTCACATCGGGATCCGCTCAAGTCGGGGCGCGGGTTTCAACACAAAATCAACGTTTGTCATTAACAGCAACGTTTCACTTATAACCCTTTCAGAGTTTTGAACTCTGAAAGGGTTTTTCATTTTGTCGAAGTTTCAAATCACAATTAAAGTTTTTCTTTCAGAATATTTTCGATCAAAAATTTAAAAAAATCAAAAACTCTTTTTAATTTAGAGAAATATATATACCTAATGAATTCATTAAAATACCTACTATTGATTCTGATGATTCCGTTTCTCGGATTTGCTCAGACAAAAGACCCACGCTATCAGCCAAAACCTTACGTAGAACTCAAACATCCGGAATGGAGCAAAAATGCGACAATCTACGAAGTCAACATCCGACAGTACACAAAAGAAGGCACTTTCAAAGCGTTCGAAAAACATTTGCCAAGACTCAAAAAAATGGGCGTTGATATTCTTTGGTTGATGCCAATCCATCCAATTGGTGAAGAACATAGAAAAGGAAAATTGGGAAGTTATTATTCCGTGAAAGATTTCAAAGGCGTAAATCCTGACTTTGGAACCTTGAAAGATTTTAAAAATCTGGTTACAAGATACACTCGATGGGAATGTATGTGATTATTGATTGGGTCGGGAATCATTCCGCCTGGGACAATCCATTGACCAAGGAACATCCGGACTGGTACACCAAATCCAGAGAAGGCAATTTCCAACCAACGCCTTGGTACGATTGGGACGACGTTATCGATTTTGATTACAACAATCCCGACTTCCGAGAATATATGACCGGAGCGCTGAAATATTGGGTGAAAGAAGCAAACATCGATGGTTATAGATGCGACGTTGCAGGCTTCATTCCAGTCGATTTCTGGGACAATGCGAGAGAAGAAATGGATGCGATAAAACCGGTTTTTATGTTGGCTGAATGGGAATCCAGAGATTTATACAAAAAGTCATTTGATGCCACATATTCCTGGACGCTTTGGGACAAATTGAAACTGGCAACAACCGGCGGAAAAGGCGCTAACGCACTTTATGAATATATGGCGCACGATGTCGGCAGTTTTCCGTTGGATTCTTACAGAATGTTGTTCACAGACAATCACGACAAGAATTCTTGGGAAGGCAATCAATATTCCAACTTTGGGAAAGGACTGGAAACGGCGATGGTTCTCTGCGGAACAGCCAACGGAATGCCTTTGGTCTATAGCGGACAAGAAACCGGATTGGACAGAAGCCTTGAGTTCTTTGAGAAAGATGAAATTGTTTGGAAAGACCACAAATTCTATGGAATGTATCAGAAACTATTTGATTTGAAACATAAAAATCAGGCATTGTGGAACGGAAAACACGGAGGCGAAATGATAAGAGTGACGAACAATCAGATGAATGATGTGCTTTCTTTTTACAGAGAAAAAAATAGTGATGCGGTTTTATCAATTTTTAATTTTTCAGATAAAAGTCTTCCAACCAATGTTGACACCAAATATTACGCTGGTCAATATCGTGAATTGTTTACCGGGAAAATTTTTAATATTAATTCTGAGAAGACAAGTATTACTTTAAAGCCTTGGGAATATTTGGTTTTGGTGAAGAATTAAATTCAAATCAATAAATTCTGGCAGATTGGGTAAATTTTGTAGATTTATTTTTAATAAAAATTCAGCTTCGTTTTACACGAGGCTGTTTTTGTCTGCGTAATTCAATTTAAAGAAAATAAAAGTCATAATCGAGAATGCCAAAAGCGAACTTCCTCCATAGCTGAAAAACGGCAATGGAATCCCAACAGTCGGGAAAAGTCCCATCACCATCCCAAGATTGATAGCAAAGTGAATCAATAAAACCGAGGCAAAACTATATCCAAAAACCCGATTAAAAGTCGATTTTTGATTCTCCGCCAAATAGTAAATTCTGCCGATGAAAAGGGTGTAGCAAATAATTAGAATTGCGCTCCCAACAAAACCCCATTCTTCTCCAACGGTACAAAAAATATAATCGGTTTCCTGCTCTGGAACAAATTTCCCTTGCGTCACGGATCCTTGTTTGTAACCTTTCCCCGTCATTCCGCCAGAGCCAATTGCAGTTTTGGAATACAGCAAGTTGTACCCGGAAGTATCTCGAAACTCTCTTTCGCCTTTGTAAAGAACTTCTACTCTCTCCTGTTGGTGTTTTGGAAGCTTTTCGAATATCACGGGAGAAATCATCGACAATGCAACTAAACCAATAATAATTCCCACCGATGGCAAAAGCGAGTAAATATTACGACGCAAAGCAAATGCATTAAACGCAAACCAAATTGCTCCCACAACCAATATGAACATAGCAAAGTACCACAAACTCCATCCCAATGGATCATTCAGATAATTGGCTATAAGAAAAACTCCCGCGAACAATGTTCCTACTATAAAAAGTTTTCCAGAAAGTCCTTCTCTGTACAATGCAATCGCAAAGGCAATGAAAACCAAAAGCGATCCCACATCAGGAATCATTAAAACGACAACTCCGGGAATTGCTACAATTGCCAGAGATATGTAAAGATCTTTGTTATTATTAATATTAAAATCCGGATTAGAAACGTAATTGGCTAACATTAGAGCGGTTCCTATCTTGGCAAACTCCACCGGTTGCATCGTGAATCCGCCGAACTTGTACCAGTTTTTCTGACCAAGAATCTCCGTCCCAAAAGGGAACAATCCGATCAAAAGCAAAACGCCACCAACATAAATAATCGGCGACATATTCTCAAAAAACTTAGTTCTCATTAAGAAAATAATGAATCCTACAAACAAAGAAATCCCGAAAAAGATCAATTGCTTTTGCCCTAAATCTTCTTTTACACTATAGATGTTTAAGATTGCGAAAACGCACAGTAATATATAAAGTGTAATACCTAGCTTATCTATCCCTTCTGCCCACTTCATTATACTTTGGATTTTATAGGTTTAACTTTGGAACTGTCTTTTTTGAGTTTTTTATTTTCGATGGCTTGTAGGCTGTCTTTGATTCTTTTTAGTTTAGCGGTATCTTTTGGAGGCTCTTTGTACCAGCCTTTACGCTTCATTTCAGAAATATACTGTCTTTTATATTCTGGCATAAAGCTAGAGGTGACCATTTTTTTGTAGAGGTTTTCTCGCTTAAGCTCTCCTGTAATATATTTTTCTGCAATCACAGTACACGCAGGGCCAGCCCAAGTTGCTCCAAAACCAGCGTGCTCCATCACGGCAACAACTACAATTTTCGGTTTATCCGCTGGCGCAATCAATACAAAAATAGAATTATCTTTACCTTGAGGGACTTGTGCGGTTCCAGTTTTTGCAAGTTGTGTAAAATCATTAGACTTCAAACTTCTTCCGGTTCCTCGCAACATTACCGCTTCCATACCTTGAATAACCACATTGTAGAAGTGAGGATTCTGAACCAATGTCTTGTGTTTCTTTTTGAATCTAGGATCTGGATTGGGGTTTCCATCAATGGATTTGACGATATGAGGTGTGTAGTACCAGCCTTTGTTGGCAATTGCTCCTACGAAGTTTGCCATTTGAAGAGGTGTGAGAAGAACATCCCCTTGCCCCATACCATTATAAATAGCACCTGTGGGCATCTCGTCCCAGTTTTTGAAATCTGTTCTTTTTGAACCACTTGCTTTGTAGATAGATTTCATTCTCTTTTCGTAAAATTCACCAGAAGGAATTCTACCTTTCGCACCAACAGCCAAGTCATTGTTAAGAAATTCTCCAACGCCAAAACTGTTCATAATTTTTTTCCATTCATCTACACCTTTTGAAGGATTTCCTGGATATTTTTTAATAATCGAGA
>JAGNPP010000051.1 GCA_017989575.1 Chryseobacterium sp. | reverse complement strand
TAGAAGTTCCATTATCTTTCACTGGCTGGAAATCTTATTCTGCATACTCCGGAGTAAAAGATGCTTTGGTACAATGGTGGTATGGGCATAATGCGGTAGCTTTCTTCTTAACAACTCCAGTTTTAGGTTTGATGTATTATTTCGTTCCGAAAGCTGCAGACAGACCGGTTTTTTCCTACAAACTGTCCATTATTCACTTCTGGTCTTTGATTTTTGTTTATATCTGGGCAGGGCCACACCACTTGCAATACACTGCACTTCCGGCTTGGGCACAGGCTGTAGGAACAGGTTTCTCTATTATGCTAATCGCTCCATCTTGGGGAGGAATGCTGAACGGTCTATTGACTTTGAGAGGAGCTTGGGATAAAGTAAGAGAAAATCCAGTTCTAAAATTCTTTGTTGTAGCTGTAACTTGTTACGGTATGGCAACTTTTGAAGGACCACTTTTGGCTACTAAAACTGTAAACAAAGTAGGTCACTTTACGGATTGGGTAATCGGTCACGTTCACTTAGGTGCACTTGGGTGGAACGGATTTATGGCTTTTGGAGTTATTTATTTCTTAGTTCCAGTTTTATGGAGAACCAAATTATGGTCTGTAAAATTAGCTAACTGGCATTTCTGGTTAGGAACATTCGGGATTATCTTTTACGCAGTTCCTTTGTACATCGCAGGATTTACACAAGGTTTGATGTGGAAAGAATTCAACCCAGATGGGACTTTGGTTTACAAAAACTGGTTGGATACTGTAACAGCTATTCTTCCTCACTATAAACTTAGATTTGTAGGTGGATTATTATATTTCTCAGGTGCTATTTTGATGGTTGTGAACTTGGTTGCAACAGCTAGAAAAGGATCTTTCCAAAAAGAAGTACCAGCAGAAGTACCAGCATTAGCCAAAATTAATAAAGGTAGAAAAGAAGGTGAAACTTTCCACTTGTGGTTAGAAAGAACGCCATTATATTTAGGAATTCTATCATTCGTTGCACTTGCAATTGGTGGATCTTTAGAAATCCTTCCTACCATCTTTGTAAAAGAAAACGTTCCTACAATCTCTGCAGTGAAACCATATTCTCCACTAGAATTGGAAGGTAGAGACATTTACATCAGAGAAGGTTGTAATGCTTGTCACTCGCAGATGGTTCGTCCTTTCCGTGATGAAGTTGTAAGGTTCAACGGGAAAAATGGACAATATTCCAAAGCTGGTGAATTCATCTATGACAGGCCATTCCTTTGGGGATCTAAAAGAACGGGACCAGATTTACATAGAGAAGGAGGCGCTAGACCAGACTCTTGGCACTTCAAACATATGTATAACCCGAGATCGACATCTGCAGGCTCCATCATGCCAAGATATCCTTGGTTGATAGAAAACACGCTGGACAGAAGCAAAACTCAAGCAAAACTGGAACTTATGAAAAATACTTTTGACGTTCCATACACGAAATCTCAGATTGATTCTATGGATTCTTGGATGAACAATCAAGCTAGTGCCATTGTAAAAAATGTTTTTGCAGAAGCAGATGATGTCAAAAAATCTTTCGAAGAATCTAAAGCAAATAAGGCAAAATCTGGTGAAGAATTTGTGCCACTTGAAAAGAGAGAAATCACAGCGTTGATAGCCTACTTACAAAGACTAGGGACAGATATTAAAACAACAGAAGTAAAAACAGCTAGTAATTAAATTTAAATAAAATGATTCCGCAAAGTTTCAAAGATATCGTCTCCAATGTGGAAAATGCAGGTTTGCTTCAAACCATTGCGATGATTATCTTCATTTTATTCTTTCTTACAGTAATATACGTTGTCCTAAACAGACCAAAAAAATATTACAACGAAGAAGAGAATGCACCTTTGGAAAAAGATGAAGACGAAAAATGGACTTTGTAATTAAAAAATAATTAATCATGAAAAGAAGAACCCCTGCTTATATTAATATTTTAATCGTTTTAGGATTATTACTTGTAGTGTTCTACATGTTTTCTCAAACGTCGGATTTCCTGACTTCCAAATTCTTCATTGGAACAGCGTTGATTAGTATCATTGTGGTATTCATCCAGACTGCTATTGGAGATTTGATAGAAAATGAGAAATTCAAAAAACTGACAGACACAGAAAAAGCAACATATCTGGCTGAGAAAAAAGTCCCTTACTTCCAATATCTTTGGAATGGTGCTTTCAAAAGCCAATCTGAAAAAGAAGAAAAAGACATCCTTATCGATCACGGATTCGATGGAATTATGGAGCTAGACAATCAGCTTCCAAAATGGTGGTTGGGATTGTTCTACTTCGGTGTTGCATATTGCGTACTTTATATCTCGTCTTATTTCTTGACAGATTTTGCAAATCCTATCAAAGAATATGATCAGGAATACAAAGAACAAATTGCTTCTGTAGAAGAATACATGAAAACTGTGCCTCAAGCTACAATAGAAACAGCAAAATACAAAGAAGACTTAGTAGAAGAAGGTAGAGTAATTTTCGAAACTAACTGCGTTACATGTCATGCAGACAAAGGAAAAGGAGGGATTGGTCCTAATTTAACGGACAATTTCTGGATCAACCAGCCAGAGAAAACTTTGTTCAAAACAATTTTCTATATGGTAGAAAACGGAAGTACAAACAATCCAACAATGCAGGCTTGGGGTAAAAACGGAGTTCTTACTGGTAATGATATAGAAAAAGTTGCGGCTTATGTCTATCATATCAACCAAGAACAAGCGCCTATCACTCAGGCTCAAGGTGGTGCTGCTCCTCAGGGGACACAACCGAACTGGGAGAAAGCTGCTGAATAAAATCATATAAAAGAGATTGTCACAAGATATCGTTCTAATAGGAATGGTATTTGAAATTGAATAATATAAATGTTGTTCATTTTCAGGACAATCTCTTTTTTTATCCAAACATTATTATGAGTACTACAGAAAAAAAATACAACGAAGCAGAAAGCTGGGTGGTAGAAGCTGAAACATTCAGAGACTCTGTGGGAACAATGGATAATACCGGGAAGAGAAAATGGGTATTTCCAAGAAAACCAAAAGGAAAGTACACCAATTACAGAGTCTTGGTAAGCGTCCTTTTATTAGCAATTTATTTCATCATTCCGTTTCTCAAGTTTCACGGAAATCCGCTCCTTTTATTCAACATTATAGAGCGTCAATTCTTTATTTTTGGACAGCCTTTTTATCCTCAGGATTTCATTATTCTGGCATTGGGCGCTATTGTTACTTTAATATTCATTATTATTTTCACCGTTGTTTTTGGAAGAATTTTTTGTGGATGGATTTGTCCTCAAACGATTTTCCTAGAAATGATATTCCGTAAAATAGAATATGCCATAGAAGGTGACAGAAACAAACAGATGAGGCTGGATAATCAAGCCTGGGATACGGAAAAAATCTGGAAACGATCTCTGAAATGGAGCATTTTCATTTTGATTTCTGTCATCATTACGCACATTATGTTTATGTACATTGTGGGTTATGAGGAAGTTTTCAGCATTATGAAAGAAGGTCCTTTTGCGAAACCGACCAATTTCCTCGTGATGATACTTTTCACAGCGGCATTTTATTTTGTATTCGCTTGGTTCAGAGAGCAAGTTTGTACAATGGTTTGTCCTTACGGAAGACTTCAAGGCGTGCTGATAGACAAAGAAACCATCAACGTTTTTTACGATTACAAAAGAGGCGAAAATCGTTCGAAATGGAAAAAAGGCGAAGACAGAAGAGCTGAAGGAAAAGGAGATTGTATCGACTGTAAGCAATGCGTTGTCGTTTGTCCTACAGGAATCGACATCCGAGATGGACTTCAAATGGAATGTGTGAATTGCACAGCGTGTATCGATGCGTGCGACGAGGTAATGGTAAAAGTTGGACTTCCACCAGGATTAATCCGCTATGCGTCCGAAAAAGAAATCGAAGAACAAGAGAATTTCAAATTCTCTGGTAAGATGAAGCTCTACTCTGTCATCTTGCTAGCATTGATTGCTTTCTTAGGTGGATTGCTTTACAACCGAGGCGATATGGAAGCTAAATTCCTAAAACCTCCGGGATCCACATTCTTTGTAAGAGATGGAAAAATCACCAATACTTACAGCTATACCTTCCTCAATAAATCAAATGACAACAGAACGGTAATTATTAAAATAATAGAACCGAAAAATGGGGAAATTTCTTCCAGTACTTCCAACAAAATTGTTCTGAAAAGAGATGCGATGATAAAAGGAACCATCAATGTGAGTTTCCCGGAAAGCCAGATTAAGCTTTCAAAACAAAACCTGAAGTTTGGCGTTTATGATATGAATGGTGAACTTCTGGATGAATACGAAACTTATTTTGAAGGACCATTCAAATTTCAATTTTAATAAAAAGAGATGAAGAAACTAAATTGGGGACACGGATTAATGATTGCATTGGGATGCTTTATCCTTTTCATCTTATTTCTAATTTTGGTCTTTCCTATTGGGAAACAAAATGCAGATATGATTTCCGATAATTATTATGAAGAGGAGCTGAAATATCAGGACGTCATAGATGCCAAAGAAAATGCAGCTCAACTGAAAGAAATCCCAGCCTACAAAGCCACTGCAAACGGTATGGAAATCACTTTCCCAGAATCTATAAAAGCGGATGACAACAAGGTAGAATTCATTTTGTTCCGAACAGAAGATTCTAACCTTGACATCAAAAAAGAATTGAATCTGGAGAATCATAAGTTTGTAATTCCAAAAAAAGTTGTTTCCCCCGGTTCCTATACTTTAAAACTAAAATGGACAGAAAATAAGAAACCGTATCAGGTGGATTATGACATCCTATGGAAATAGCACTCATCATATCAGCCATTGGTTTGGGATTCGCATCTGGATTCCATTGCATTGGGATGTGCGGACCGATTGCTTTATCGATGGGATTGACGAAAAATCAGAAAGCCAATTTCTACCTTCAAAATATCACTTATCAATTTGGTCGAATCTTCACCTACTCTATTCTTGGTGGAATTTTAGGCATCATCGGACAAAGTTTTGAGTTCGCAGGTTTTCAAAAATATTTGACGGTTTCTGTCGGGATTTTATTAATTATAATGGCAGTTTTCTCCTTTGGTGGGAAAGATTTTGCTTCCAAAATCCCAATGGTTTCAAAAGCATTGTTGCGTGTGAAAATGCAACTTGGAAAGATCCTCCAGCGTCCGGATTACAAATCCCGTTTTGCTACCGGAATCCTAAATGGATTCTTACCCTGCGGCATGGTTTATATGGCTTTGACAGCTTCCTTGGCTGCAGGCGGAATTTGGCAAAGTTCACTCTTTATGCTGTTGTTCGGATTGGGAACTTTTCCGTTTATGTTTGCCGTAGTTTTCTTGGGGAATTTCATCACAACAGCTTTTCGAGTTAAGATTCTGAAAGTCATTCCAGTGATGATGATTCTATTGGGCGGATTATTTATTCTAAGAGGTTTAGAACTCGGAATTCCTTACGTTTCGCCACGTTCCGAAGCTTTGCACGTGGAACATTCTACAGACGGTTTCCATACGGATCATACGAATTGTCATTAATAATCCTAATTCCCAGTAAATATTCATTTTTAATCTTTAGAATTGTTCCCATAAATTTATTTTAATTCTCTAACTCTATGGGATTTTCATTAATTTTTTGGTTAGTCTGTTCTTTTATCAAATTTTCTCTTTGTTCTGGTTTAAAAACTGTTCCCATACTTTCAAATCTTTGTACTAAATTATCGTTGAAATTTTTTCTCGCATTTTCTAGCTCTTTCTGGGTCGTTTCCGTTGCTTTGGTATATCTATTCTTATTTATATTTAAATATCTGTTATTCATTTGAGAACTTGATAAAGAATTTACTAATTCAAATTCGTAATCTCCATTATCATCAGATATTTTAATGATTAAACCAGGAAGACCACTAAATTTATACGGACCATAAGGAAAAGGGATTTCCTCGGAATACCACGCAACCCAATTTCTCCCTTTGAAATTTATTTCAGCTTTTTTACAGTTAAATGTATTTATTGTTGTGGATTGATTAATCAGTTTCCAATCTTTAACTAGAGGTTCATTATAAGAAAGCAATACCATTGCAACATTTTCGAAATATTGAGTATTTTCTGGAGATTGGATTATAATAAATGGAAATTTTGTTTTTGGGAAAAATTTTCCTTTAAAATCAATTATCTTATTAGAGTTTTTATTAGCAGATGTATTATTAGCAAAATTTTGAAATTCCTTTTGAAAAACAGAATCAAATTTAATCGTATTCTCGCTAACAAAGAAAGCTTTATCATCGGTAATTTGCAATGTGAAAAATTCATTAGTTATAACATCTTTACTTAACCTATTTAATTTAGCTTTTAACAAATAAGTAAATTCTCCACGCAATTCATCTTTCTTATTTTGGGAATAAACTGAAATAAAAAAAAATGAAATTAATATTATAAATGTTTTTTTTATGCTAGTCATAATTTTATTTCAAATAATATAAAATGCACTTATATTTATAATACAAGTGCAATAAAATTTTTAATTGTAATATTTTTTATCTTTGAATTTTCTCGAAAAATAAATTAATCTAGAGATTGATAATATTTATTTATAAAAATTAATATCTAAAGATTCTGTGATAATTCAATATTATTTACAGTAAATTAAAAAGATATACTTTTTGCTTTGCAATAATTTTGTTCAATTAGAGCCGCCCAAGCTTGGGCTTCAGCCCAACCCCACGAAGGCTGATATGTAGAAACCTGTATACCGCAACTAGCAGTGTAATAAATTGTACCTTCATCAAACATTACCACTCTTTCTTTTGAAAATTTCTCTGTTGTAGTGGCAGAAACTTTTACTGTTTTTTCTTCTCCATTTTTTGGAGTTACTGTTTTCGCAGATGCAACACCAGCTACAAAGATACTGGCAACTAAAATTAGTTTTTTCATTTTGTTTAAGTTTTAAAGTTAAAAATAATTTTAAAAAAAACATTTTGTGCACTTGTTTTTTTTTACTTTGGCTAATCTAAAAAGAATGGACATATTGAGTAACATCAGAGAAATCAGAAAAGAAAAAGGTATTTCTCACGAAGCAATGGCTGTAAACCTAGGCATAAGCCAAGCGGCATATACCAAATTAGAAAATAAAGAAACAAAACTTACAGTTGACAGATTGTACAAAATAGCAGAGATTTTAGATACTAAAATTGAAAAATTATTAGATCTAAATACTAACAAAATTTATCAACAGGAATTTAAAGACCAATCTACTAATTATCAAGAAATTCAAAATCTGTATCAAGAAAATAAAGATGTCTATGAAAGACTAATTGAAAGCAAAGATGAGCAAATAGTTTTTATGAAAAGTTTACTAGAAAAATAAAGCCTAAAAAAAATCGGCCAACTGACCGATTTTATATTTTATAAGTATAATCTAATTTTTAAAAAGAAACCTCAGAAGTCTCCTTCCCTTTCTGGAAATTGAGCGTTTTCAAAGTTCCTTTGTACGTAATATTCACAATATTAATTTGTTTCGGAAACTGCCCGATCAAAATGCTGTTCTTGATTTTGAGACTGGAAATATCGGAAACATTTGCAGCTTCGTAATAAACCCAAACCGATTCACCGTTCACTTGGCTTCCGGTAAAGGTCAAAGATTTTGGAGCACCGTTGATGGAAACATCCATATTATTGTTCACATATTTTTTCACTTCTGCTTCGAAACCCACTGTTGCAGGATCTATTTTCACAGCTTGAGAAATGTGAGTGGTGTTCAGTTTTGTTGTAAACTTCAAAGTTTTGGTTCCATCGATGTAATCCACTTTGGTCATTGATGAAAAGAAATCGAAGTCCTTGAAACTAAAAAAACTTATCATCAAAAGTCCCGCTGCAAGTATTAATAAATATTTTTTCATTATTGATATGTTTAATATAACTTTAATTATAAAATTTAGTCAAAATATATGCCACGCATTAGAAATTGACGCTCACAGAGTATTTGTCGTAGAACGCTTTGATATGTTTCACCGCATCTTCCGCTGTATCTACCACGCGGAAAAGTGAAAGATCTTGCTCGGCAATCAAACCTTCTTTCAGCAATGTTCCTTGGAACCAATCCAAAAGTCCGCTCCAGAATTCACTTCCAACCAAAACAATCGGGAATTTTCCAATTTTATTGGTTTGGATTAATGTCAAAGCTTCCGACAGCTCATCCAACGTTCCAAATCCGCCAGGCATTACTACAAAACCTTGAGAATATTTGACGAACATCACTTTTCTAACGAAGAAATAATCGAAATTGATATTATAACCTTTGTCAACATAAGGATTAAAATGCTGCTCAAAAGGCAATTCGATGTTCAATCCGATGGATTTTCCATTGCCGTGTGCGCCACGGTTTCCAGCTTCCATTATTCCCGGACCGCCGCCCGTAATCACCCCAAATCCAAGTTCTGTGATTTTCTGGGCAATGTCAGAAGCCATTTTGTAATAATAATGATCTTCTTTCAGCCTTGCCGAACCGAAGATGGAAACGCAAGGACCAATCTTCGCCATTTTTTCGTATCCGTCAACAAATTCCGACATCACGCGGAAAACCATCCAGCTGTCTTTGGTAATTGTTTCGTCCCAGGTTTTTTGTCTTAGACTTTCCTGCAGTCTTTTATCGTCGTCTATCATTTGAATATTCTTTCTGCTTCTACAATAGATTCTGGTCTACCAACATCCACCAAACTGGCGGTGTGTTGATAACCAATTATAATATCTTCTTTCATCAATTCCATATATTCGTCCATTATGGAGAATGAGCCGGTTCTTGTAAATTTATCGAAAATTTCGGAATTCACACAATGGATGCCACTGAACGCCAATTCTCTCAATTTGAAAATCCCACCGACAACTTTCTTCTTGTTTGTCGTCAAATTTCTCCAGCCTTTGAGAAACATTTTCTCATTGAACATCAATTTTCTTGAGCTTTCTCTGTCAGAAACTGCTAATGTAATCACCGCACCTTTCAACTCGTGAATTTTTACAAAATTAGTAATATTAAGGTCTGTCAAAATATCGACATTCATTATCAGAAATGATTTTTCGTTTTCAAGAAATTTTCTTGCGAAAAGCAAACCGCCTCCAGTTTCCAAAAGTTCTTCGTGTTCGTTAGAAATTTCGATGTTGGCGCCAAAGTTATCATTCTCAGCTAAAAATGCCAGAATTTGTCCTCCGAAATGGTGAATATTAATCACGAAATCATTGATTCCGTAACCTTGCAAATATTTGATATTTCTTTCCAATAGCGCAATTCCGTTGACTTTTGCTAAAGCTTTCGGATGTTCGTCGGTAAACGGCTTGAGTCGCGTCCCTTTTCCTGCAGCAAATAATAATGCTTTCATATTTATAAGTAATAAATGGTAATTGATGAATGATTAATTCACTCATCAATTTTAAAATAATGAATTTTAAGCTAAAAGCAAAAAACTAGTTGCTAGAAGCCGATTTCATATTAAGTTGTAATTGTTCGTCGTGATGTATAATCACATTTGCATCAGGATAATTTTCTCTGATGAACTGAGCTGTTTTGATTGCAGAGTAAACCGAACGGTGTTGTCCGCCGGTGCAACCAAAGTTGATTTGCAGATTTTCAAACCCGCGATTCAAATAGTTTTCTATGCTGATAGACAAAAGGGATTTTATAGAATTAAAGAATTTGGGAAATTCCGTTTTGGTTTCCAAGAATTCCTGAACGCCGATGTCATTTCCAGTCTGGACTTTATACTCCTCGATTCTTCCAGGATTTAAAATCCCTCGACAATCGAAGACAAATCCGCCTCCATTTTCAGTATTATCTTTTGGGATCCCGCCTTTTTTATAAGAAAAACTATGAATCTCTATATTGAGTTTGCTCTGCATCAAATTTTAATTTTCCGTAAAGTTACTTTTTTTAATTTTCTTTGAAAAATCTGAGTATTCTGAATTTAAAATTTAATTTTGCATATTAATTGATTGAAGGCTTATCAACTCAATCATTTTTATTATTTTTAAAAATAAATCACACAAAATGAAATTTATAAAATACTGTCTGTTAATAAGTTTATTGATGTTCACCATCAGTTGCAAAAAATCAAAAGTGGATGGCACCAACAGAATGAGCTTTCAAGAAAGCATCAACGATATGGCTTCTAGTTTGCCGACTTTGCAACAAGTCAAATTCAATGAAGCGCTTTACATTCTTAAAACTTTCGGCGTAGAAGCTGAGGGCGATATTGCAGAGATTACTGCGCTCGGAAAATTATTGGATGGCAAAAAAACACCGGAAATCCTAGCTTTGGCAGATGAAGTGGCAAAGAAAAACGGAATCGCTTGGAGTAGCACAGCGCCACCAAGTTTAGGTGAAATGAACATTTTTGGAGATGCTGTGGCATCAGAAAAAGACCCAAATGACATTGATGCAGCGGGACTAAACATTGTTGTTCGTAATATTGCAGGCGATAGTTTAACAGGCTCCAAAGGATTAATCATCATTCCTCAATTGATGGACAACAATGGAAACAAAGTTTCTTTTGATGGCGCTGCATTGGAAACAATAATGGAAATCTCCAGTGGTGGAAACAAAATCTCGACTTCTAAAAACCTGATGCAAGATCCTGCTTTCCGAGGTTTCACCATCAAATATTCATCTCTTCCGAAAGAAAAAATCTTCGAAGAAAAAATTGACATCAAACTAACTGTAAAAACAACCAAGAAACTTTTGCAGATGATCAAAATGGGCATTCCTGTAAACGGAAAAGCGCTTTACACACCACCTGCGGCGGTGGTTGTAGATTCTCTTCAGGCTCCAGAGCCAATGGTTGATCCTCAAACTGGTGAAACTATTGCACCTCCTGCTCCACCAAAACCTACAACGGCTGACCCGAAAAACACAGTGACAAAATTCCTTAATAATCTTTCCACTCAGAATTTCAAAGCGGCTTTTGATGCTTCGGAAAATCCAAACTGGGGATCTTATGACAAATTTTCAAATCCAAATTCTGGTTTTGGATCTGTAAAAAATATTAATGTTAAAAATATCGCAGTTCCCTATAACAAAGACAATTCCGCCAATGTCAACGTCACTTACGACGTGACCGACAAAAATGGAAAAACGACTTCCCTGAATGTGACTTATGGATTGAAATCTGTGAACAACAACTGGAAAATCACAACATACAAAATCAATAATTAAAAGTAAAACATGGCATCTGCAGAATTAATCAAAAAATTAGAAGAAACAATCGACAACATTCCGGACTTTCCAATTCCGGGAATCCAGTTCAAAGACATTTGTCCGATTTTTCTTCAACCAAAACTCTATGAAGAAGTGATTGCTGACTTGGCAAATTTCAGCAGAGGAAAAGTGGATGTCGTTTGTGGCATAGAAAGCAGAGGTTATCTTTTCGGGATTGCAATTGCTGTAGCTTTGGACGTTCCTTTTGTATTAATCAGAAAAGCAGGCAAATTACCACCGCCATTCATCGGAGAAAAATACGATTTGGAATATGGCTCTGCAGAAATCGAAATGAAAACCGGACATCTGAAAGAAGGACAACGCGTTCTGATTCACGATGATCTTTTAGCAACTGGCGGAACAACAGAAGCGGCAGCAAAGCTGGTTTCAAAGCAAGGCGCGATTCCAACACAATTCAGTTTTTTGATTGATTTAAAAGACTTGAATGGCGTAGAAAGACTTAAGAAATTTAACTCCGAAGTCTATTCCCTTCTTCAATATTAAAATAAGTTGAGCATCCGAAAAATAAGTTTTTGCAAATCAAAAGGAAAGCATTAAATTTGCACTTCATTTACTAAAAAATTATGGCAAATAATCATAACACGAAAAACGAACAAGAAGGAAAAGAAACTGTAGAATTCTTCAGAGATCTTGATAAAGAGGCTCTTAACATAGAATCTTTCTTAGAGAAAAACGCAAAAACCTTGAGCATTGGTTTTGGCGTTTTGATCGTTGCAGTTCTTGGCTGGTTCGGATATCAGCAATTTATCTTGGGTCCACAGAACGAAGAAGCTACAAAAAGTTACTTGGTGGCTCAGAAAAACTTGTCTGAGGGTAAAGAAGATCTAGCATTAGGCGGAAAATCTGTTGCAAACCCAGGATTCATTGGGACTTTCGAAGAATATGGGAGCACAAAAGCAGGTAAACTTTCTGCTTACAATGCAGGATTGATAGAATTCAAAAAAGGAAACTACCAGAAAGCTTACGATTTGTTAGACAAATTCAATTCTGGCAACAAAGTTTTGGTTGCTCTTAAATATGGCGCAATGGCAGA
>JAGNPP010000050.1 GCA_017989575.1 Chryseobacterium sp. | reverse complement strand
AGTTGGGGTTTCAACAGCCAATGGCAACCTATGAAAATAAAAGTCTCTTCCCCCACCAATCCTTTACTTAAAAAATACATAGAAAGTATTTATATCCTCACCCATACATCGGAAGAAAAACCAGTCAAATACATCACTTTCCCCTCAATTTTCACCATTGTTTCAAGCAGTGAAAAATCGAGAGCGATGACTAAAGACAATCAATTAACAATCAGAGAATGCGATGACAACGAGGTGGAAACCAATTTGGTGTCTGATTTCAATAAGCCGGTGTATGTGCAATACGAAGGGAAAATAAACGAGATTACTATCTATTTCAAACCGTTGGCTATCAATGCATTTTTAGAGCAGGACTTAAGCCATTACAACAGCTCTAACTTTTCAGAATTTTCACCTTTTGAAGATTATAGAAAAGCGATGATCGACATTCTTTCTTTGCAAAATGATACCGAAAAAATTGAAGCTGTTGAAAAGTATTGGCTGTCCAAATTAATAGGATTTCAGCACAATTTCCTTGAAACTGTTTTGTCTGAAATGATGGGTGATGACAATGACGCTTTAACGATTACAGAACTCTGCAAAAAAAATCATATCTCGCGCACCACATTGAACAAACACTTTGACAGACATATCTGCAAAACACCATCTCAATTCAAAAAAATACTTATATTTAGAAATGCGGTCAACAAATACGCATCAAATACCACAAGAAACAACTTGACAGACATCGCTTATGGTGTGGATTATTTTGACCAGTCGCATATGATCAGGGAATTCAAATCCGTGACTGGGTTTTCGCCCAAGGTTTTCTTTGAAAAAACGACGGCGCTGGAAAAAAAACAAATTCATTGGCTGTTTTTATAGGCAGGTTTACAATTGTACAATTTTTCCTTTTCGGCTTAAAGTAGTTTTGTCGCCTAATCAATAATGAAAACCCTATGACCATTCGTCAAATCTATTTTTCTACAGCAGTCTTCTTGATAGCCCTTTTGCATCCTATTGTTGTCCAATCACAAAATTTTAAAAGCCTCGTTGATCCGATAAAGGCTCAATTAAAAATTCTTGAAAAAGAAAATAACCTAAGCGGAGTCGTTCTCATCGCAAAAGATGGCAAACCAATTTATAGAGAAGCCTTTGGTTTTTCCAATTTGCCGGATCGTGTTAAAAATAAACCGGACACGAAGTTCAATTTAGCTTCTATCAACAAGATGTTTACCGCAATCGCTATTATGCAATTGGTGGAGTCCGGGAAAATTTCGCTTCAGGATAAAGTAGGAAAACACCTCACCGATTATCCCAATAAAGCGGTTGCCGACTCTGTGACCATCCATCAATTATTGACGCACACTTCCGGGATGCGTAGTTTTTGGGAGGACTATGACAAGCTTGCAAAAGTAAACTTCAAAACAGTTTCTGACTACCTCCCTTTGTTTGTAGATAAGAAACTGGCTTTTGCGCCAGGTAGTGACTTCTACTACAGTAATTCCGGATATATGGTTTTAGGATTGATTATTGAAAAATTGTCGGGTCAGAATTATTTTGATTACGTCAAAGAACATATCTATCGACCTGCAAAAATGATTAATACGGATGCTTACGAATTGGATCATGCGATTCCAAATTTGGCAACCGGCTACACCATGTCATTGGAAGAACCTGGGCAATGGAAAAATAATATTTTCTCAAATTTAGCCAAAGGAACGCCTGCTGGCGGTGGCTATTCAACAGCTGATGACTTGCTGAATTTTGCCAATGCGTTGCAAAACAATATTTTATTAAGTAAAGACAATGTAACTCTCTGTACATCGGGTAAAGTGAAGTATAGAGAAGGAATGTATGGCTACGGATTTGAAGAAAACAAAATCAACGGACACCGCATTTTTGGACATACCGGTGGACACGACGGTATTGCATGTGAAATCATGATTTATCCGGATTTAGGCTACACCGTTGTTATTTTAACCAATGGAGAAGTCGAAAATTATTGGGAAGCGAGTAATCTGATCAAAAAAAAATTGGTAGGTTCATCACCTTCAATTGACAATTTCTTTTACACAAAAGATATCATCAAGACCATATCTAACAAAGGTTACGAAGCTGGCATTAAGGAAATAGAACAAAATTCAAAGAAATATTCATTAAGAGAAAATTTGATTGAAAGATATGGTTATAAGTTCTTGTTCGAAAAAAAGACGAATCTGGCCATCGATTTGTTTAAGTTGAATCTCCACTTCTTTCCCAATTCAACCAATGGTTATTACTATACTAGTGAAGCATACAGGGTTTCAGGTCAAAAAGAAAAAGCCATTGAATATCTAAAGTTATACCTTGAAAAAGAGCCGGAAGATAATGAAGCTCAATTAAAATATAAGTTATTGATTAAGTAACTAATTCACAACTGAATGTCACGGGTAAAATCCGCAATATCAATCATCTGAAACCGCCCTCTCAAAGTGCGGTTTTATTTTTATCAAAAATTAAAGATTATTTGACATCGGTCATCAAAGTTTTTGAATAATTAATGTAACTTAGTGGAACAAATTCACATTATGAGAAACAGTATCATAATTCGAACTTTAGTTCTAGCTTCTTTAACATTGTTCATTTGCAATAAAGTGGAAAATACACTACCAACCGAAATCCAAAAACTCTCTCTGAGTGACAGCGTAAGTGCAAAACAAAATATGAAAACTATAGATAACCCAGGAAACAAGCCGTGATGAGCGTCCCGAAAAACATTTGTAAAGAATACCAATTTTAAAAATATAGTGTTATGAAAAAACTAATCCCTGCTCTATTACTTTTGGCATTTACCAACCTTGGGGCACAGAAAATCACCGATGGACAAACAGTGGACATCGATGGACTTGCCGTGACCTTCAACATTTTAAACAAAGAATCTGTGACAGCCGGTGGTAAAACCTATGACCGCTACAAAGTCTCGGCAACGCTGGTCAACAAGTCCGGAAAAGACTTCAATCAACGGATGAGCAACGCTCCGCAAGTAGCAACCAACATCGAGATTGCTGAGCTGAACTGCATCAATGCGACTGGTGCCAAACTGACTTCTAAGAAGTTGGCGTTAAAACTAAAACCTCAAAACCTCAACGTGACTTATTGGGCTTACACAAAAGAAGGAAAATACCAAAGCTTCGTCATCCCCGTAGTTGCCAGCTATTATCTGGATAACGGCGACTCTGTGAATGACAACGCCATCTTCATCGTACCACAAGGTGAAGCGCCGGATGTGACTGTAAGAAAAACTTTGTAAAAAAAAACAATCACTTATGAAAACAAAGAACCAATTTTTAGCTTTATTCGCTATCGTGTTCGTCAACATTAATGCAACGAAAGAGCCGGAACAAATCAATTAACATTTAAATAAGACCGCTTTTGATAGCGGTTTTTTGTTTGTCCATCAATCACTATTCCAGTGATTTAAAACTCTGAGCAACTTTTTCAAGTCATTAATTCATTACAGAATGACACTGGCAATAGGAAATAGATGGTTGTGATAATACTTGATTTTTGCTTACATTAGTTCTATCAACTCATTAATCCTTAAAATGAAAATAAGTCTTTATCTCTTCATCCTGCTCTCGGTCTTGCTTGTGGCAGATTGTGTGCTGTTTTACAAATTCCAGATGAGTCTGGCGGGCTATCACAGTGATATTATTCTGTTTTGGAGTTGGCTGTTGATGAGTCTGTTTGTGATTGTGGTCTATTGGAAAATGCTAATCGCCAAAGTATTTTTGGGTTTGATGGTTCTCGCAGTTGTAGGAAGCGTGCTAATGATGGGACTTCCACTCTACAGCCTGATGCTCTCTATGACCTCAGCCGGACTGCATCTCAAAAAGGATTTAAACGAAAAGTACCGCGCCCAAATTGTAGGTTACGGCGTGATGGTTCACCCTTGGATAGAAATAATAGAGAAACAAGGATTGCTGGAGCAAGTGATTTACAAGACCACAGAAATGGACATCGAGCGACTGAAAATGGAACCCATCAATGTAAAATTTGATGCACAATTGCACCCGGAATTGAGAATCAGCCAAGCCAAGAATATCATCCTAAGCAAGGAAACCGACAGCACCATCGCCATCACCCTTTTCTACGGTGGACCAAATAAGACGCTGACTTTTGACAAGACCAATAAAAGATTGATTTCTAAGGAGGATAAGTAATCGGAAGGTAATAATTGGTATTTTAGTGCGACAGAACTTTCATTAAAAATAATTATCAAAACTTTACTGAAACTCCTGAACAAAACGATTTGAAAACTAAAACTTTATAAACTATGGAAAAGAGCAAAGCACCCGTATTCACGATGGGTATCGTAGCCATCATTGTTGGTTCCGCCTTGTACAAGCAAATTAATTTTAATAAGATGACTGTTGAGAAGCCAGCTTTGTCTGTGCTGTATGTCGTTACTTTTTTGTTTGCGGTTGCGGTGCTGGTGAGGCATTATACAAGGAGAGCGGAGAAATAAATTTAATGATAAAATCTAACTTATGGCTGCAGGAGGACCAGGTGACCATCCTTTATCGGATATTTTGAGTTTTGACCATCTCGTTTATAATAAGAAATGTGATGAATTGGTAAAGGAACTCTCAAAACACTTTTCAGGCTATGAACTGAGTGTGATGTTCGATTGGTTTGAGCCTTACTCTGCCACAGAAAGCCAACTTGAAGCATTTGAAAAAATATTAAAGGACAAATTAGAAGAAGTGATCAAGCTTAATAAAAACTTATAAAAACACTAATATGGGATTCTTTTCAAACCTATTCGGTCACAAAAGCAAAGCCGAAACGCCGTCCAACGCAACTGATAAATCTTTGTCTGACAACACAAAACCTGATTTTGCATTGTACGAGGAAACTGTGAATCACATCGCAGTTTCGGAAGTTTTACAAAAAGACTTGAAAATCAAGTTGAAACAAGCTTTCGAAAACCCCAAATCATTTTACGACGATGATAACGAATTTATTTTATCAGATCGCGGATTGACTTATCCAGACGATGTTGCACTGACACCAAAGTTCGTTTTGGTAGATACAATGCAAGATGAAAATCAAATGGCAGAAATAGATTGGAAAGAAGATGAAGACGAAATCCGATACGCCATCAACAGGATTTTGAAGGCCAAGAATTTTGCAAACATCTCTAGCGAAGCAAAATACGACGACAGCGAAACTTTTGACATTCTCCATCTCATCAATGACAATGAACTGAAACTCCTCGGCTACTCTTTGGAAATTCTGGATATCGATTCGGACAGTTATGTTTTCACGATTGTTCCGCTGGAGAAACATCAGGACGTTGCAACACTTTTTTTAAGACTTAAATAAAATTAAACACAATGGCAAAGCAAATTTTTATCAATCTGGCAGTGAGCGATTTGCAAAAATCTACAGATTTCTATTCGGCATTAGGCTTCACAAACAATCCTCAATTTTCTGATGACACCGGAAAATGTATGGTTTGGAGCGAAACTATTTTTGTAATGCTCCTGACGCAAGAAAAGTTCGCCACTTTTGCAACAAAACCAATTGCTGATACCAAATCAGCCGTGGCAGGACTTTTTTCATTATCTATGGACAGTACAGATGAGGTAAACCGCACGATGGAAAACGGACTGAAAGCCGGCGGAAAAGAACCCAACGAAATGAGAGACTACGGCTTTATGCAGCAGAGAACCATCGAAGATTTTGACGGACACACGTGGGAGGTTTTCTTTATGGATATGTCCAAAATCCCAACCGATAACTAATTACGATAAAACACTGAAACCTTTGGAATATTCTGAAGCAGACGAAATCTTGAGAGCCGAAGTTTCAGTGAATTTCACAGATAGTCCGATTGTCTTGTCTTATCATCTTAAAATCAATAATAATTTGATTGAATCTTTGAAAATTACAGGTTAAGGATTTTGTTAATATTTATGAGAAACCGCCCATCAATTGCGCGGTTTTTTGGTTTGATGTTTTGACGAAATTATTTTGGCTTAATTACTGTTTCCTTTTGTATCAAATTATAAATATTTCAGCTATGAAAACGGTTTCACAAAAGATGGGAATCAAAGAGAATGTTAGAAGTTATTTTCTCAATGCTCCCAAAGAAGCAATCAACTCCTTAAATCTCCCCATGATTGATTTGAAAAAATCTCTGACCGGAGAATTTGACTACATCCATTTGTTTGTCAAAACACAGAAAGAGCAGTCGGAAATATTTCAAACATTAAAAGATCATTTGAAACTGGATGGAATGCTTTGGGTATCTTGGCCAAAAGGCGGACAGCTCAACACCGATCTAGCGTTACCCAAGGTCATCAAAATTGGCTATGAATTCGGTTTGGTAGAAAGCACTTGCCTGAGTGTGAACGAAATCTGGTCTGCTTTGAAATTTACCCATCCAAAGAAAGGAAAAACATATAATAACAGCCACGCAAAACTGGCTTCCAGGACAACAAATCGATAGAAATAAGGTTGTATTAATGAAATCCATAAAAACAAAAACCGCCCATTAAATGAGCGGTTTTATTATTTCAAATTTCAAGATTAGTACACATTCCCTTCGTCTTGAATTTCCCTTGCCTGATATTCTTGAACCAATTCTATCGCATTGTTGATAACGTCGCTGAGTGCTGTGATGAAAGTTCCTTCTTCCGCCAGACTCATCGCATGTTTCAACGCATCGATTTCTTTCGGGATGCATTCGTAGCTTACCGCTTTGTCCACACTTTGGATGCCTTCTATGATAAGTCCGTTGATTTCGTCCTCGGCTCTACCTCTCAGATGTTTTTCGTTTCTGATGATGATGTGATCAAACATTCTCGCCGCAATCATTCCGCACTCACGGATGTCGCCGTCTCGTCTGTCGCCAACGCCGGAGATAATTCCTATTTTCTTGTTGGATTCTACGTTTTTCAAATAATCTTCAATCGCTTCATAACTTGCCGGGTTGTGTGCAAAATCAATCATCACTTTGAAGTTTTTGAATTTAAAAATATTCAGTCGTCCTGGCGTGAGTTGCGCACTTGGGATGAAAGTATTCAATGCCAAAGCGATATTTGGAATTTCAAAGCCGTAAACATAAGCTGCCAATGACGCTGCTAAAACATTAGCAATCATAAACTTCGCTTTTCCTTCCATCGTAATCGGGATATTTTTCACCCTTTCGATTCGGATTTTCCATTCTCCTTTTTTGATGGTTACAAAACCTTCTTCATAAACGCAGGTAATTCTGCCTTCTTTCGCAAATTTTTTGATGTGCGGATTATTCTCATCCAGACTGAACAAGGCTACTTTTGAGCGTAAATCGTCCGCTAGTCGCATAGAATATTCGTCGTCTGCATTCAAGATGCACCAGCCGTCTTTTTTCACACTGTCGAGAACCACACGTTTCACACGCGTCAAATCCTTAAGATTATGAATATCACTAATACCTAAATGATCTTCTTTAATATTCGTCAAAACACCGATATCACAAGTTCCGAAACCAAGACCAGAACGCAAAATTCCACCTCTCGCTGTTTCCAAAACCGCAAATTCCACCGTTGGATCTTTGAGGATAAATTCTGCCGACATTGGTCCTGTCGTATCTCCTTTTTGGAGCAATGTATTTTGGATGTAGATTCCGTCTGAAGTTGTGAATCCTACTCTTTTTCCATTATTTTTAACAATATGTGCGAGCAATCTTGTGGTCGTCGTTTTTCCGTTGGTTCCCGTCAAAGCAATAATCGGAATTCTGAATTCTTTCCCTGGCGGATAGAGCATATCTACAACCGGCGCCGCAACGTTTCTTGGCAAACCTTCACTTGGTGCCAGATGCATTCTGAATCCCGGCGCAGCATTCACTTCCAGGATTGCGCCTCCACTCTCTTTCAAAGGTTGGGTTAGGTTTTCCGCCATAATATCGATGCCGCAAACATCCAATCCGATGATTCTGGAAATCCTCTCTGCCATCTGCACATTTTCCGGATGTATCATATCTGTCACATCTATGGAAGTTCCACCGGTGGAGAGATTTGCTGTGGATTTTAAGTAAACTATTTCTCCTTTTTGAGGAATGGTTTCCAACGTGTAATTCAGTTTGTCAAGAAGTTCGTTGGTGTCTTTGTCCACATCTATTTCGGTCAGGACATTTTCGTGTCCGTAGCCTCTCCTTGGATCCAGATTTTCTTTGTCTATGAGTTGCTGAAGATTCAGTTCTCCGTCTCCAACCACGTGTGCCGGAACTCTTCTTGCCGCCGCAACCATTCTGTGATTGATGACCAAAACACGGAAATCAAAACCCGTAATATATTTTTCTACGATCACCTTTCGGGAATATTTCTGAGCATATTCCAATCCTATCAAAGCTGTTTCGTAATCTTTAACATTAATGGAAGCGCCCTTGCCGTGATTCCCATCCAAAGGCTTCAAAACCAAGGGATAACCAATTTTTCTAATGACAGACTGCAAACCATCTTCATCCACCACCAAATCTCCAGAAGGCACAGGAATGGCTGCATCTTCCAGCATTTTTTTCGTAAGTTCTTTGTTACACGCGATATCTACCGCAATGCTACTGGTATTTCCGGTAATGGTTGCCTGAAATCTCTGTTGATTGATCCCATAACCCAATTGAACCAAAGAGTTTTTCCCCAATCTGATCCAGGGAATTCTTCGGGAAGCTGCTTCTTCCACGATACTGCCCGTGGAAGGACCTAGCCTCTCTCGCTCACGGATTTCTTTTAAATTTTGAATACAGTCATTAATGTCATATTCAGAACCGTCCATCAGACATTCTGCAATTTTTACAGATTCTTCTGCGGCGTAGATTCCGGCTCTCTCTTCTATGTAATTGAAAACCACATTGTAAACACCTGGCGTTTTGGTTTCTCTGGTACGTCCAAAACCGACATCCATTCCTGCTAATGTCTGGATTTCCAACGCAATATGTTCTATCACGTGTCCCATCCAGGTTCCCATTTCTACTCGTTTGAAGAATCCGCCTTCGCAACCTTCGGAACATCTGTGGGAAATGAGTGATGGCAAAAGTTGTTCGATTCTTTCTCGGAAACCGTCTATTTTGTTGGTTGGAAAGTGTTCTGTTTCTTCCAGATCCAAACGCATTTGTATTAATTTTTTTCTGGTAATACTCCAGATATTAGGACCTCTTAGGACTTGTATTTTTTCAATTTTCATATTTCAAGTAGTAGTTGTTAGATATTAGATTTAAAATCAATGTATTAAAATATTTTTTGTGACATCTTTTGTACTCAAAAAGTATTTTTATCAAAGTCATGGATTCTTTCAGCTTTATCAAAGATAATAGAAAAGCATTTAATTAAAGAAAAATCATAAATAATTATTTTACTATAAAACAAATTCTTTATCATTTATTCAAGATTATTAATAAATCCTTAATTTAAAACCGACTTTTACATCAATTAACTCATTAAAAATGAAAAGTTTAAATTTAGCTTTCTGATTTTTACCACTCTATTATGAGGCGTATTCTATTATGATTTATTATTTTTGTTAACTATGAAATCAAAAGGAAAACTAGTCATCATTGGAGGCGCTGTAAACAAAGGCAGTTTTACAGAGACCAGTTTTGACCAAAACGTCGAAAAAAACCTCAACTTTTTTGAACGAGGAATCCTCAGAAAAATCATCGATGAATCTAAATCAAAAGAAGATTCTATCATCGAAGTCATTACGACTGCTTCTCAGATTCCTGACATTGTTGGACCAGAATATAAAAAGGCTTTCGAGTATCTTGGAATTAAAAATTGCAATATTCTTGATATTCAAAATCGTGAACAAGCGAATAGCGATGCGATTGTGGCAAGAGCCAATGCAGCAGATGTCGTAATGTTCACTGGTGGCGACCAACTTCGTCTCACCTCGATTCTTGGCGGAACCAGATTCCACGACGCCATCTTGACAAAATATCAAACCGAAGACTTCATCTACGCCGGAACTTCTGCCGGAGCTGCTGCTGCTTCTGAAAATATGATTTACCAAGGCTCAAGCTCTGAAGCGCTATTGAAAGGCGAAATAAAAACAACACAAGGTCTTGGGTTTATAGAAAATGTGGTGATCGATACGCATTTTGTACAACGCGGGAGAATCGGAAGGTTGTTCCAAGCGGTTGTAAGCAATCCGAGAACTTTAGGAATTGGCTTGGGTGAAGACACAGGACTTTTTATTGAAGATGATAAAATGACCGCAATTGGTTCTGGACTTGTCATCATTGTGGATGGACTTCAAATCAAAGATACAAACTTGACAAATGTTGATCTCGGACAACCGATTTCCATTAAAAATCTGGTCGTGGATGTACTTTCTATGAATGATACTTTCGATTTGAAATCAAGAGAAATGAATATCGTCAATTCTCAGTACAACCCAATTCCGCAGGTCATTCCGAGTAATTATACAAGTGATTAAAACACTTCGACTCCGCTCAGTGTGACATTTTTTTTTAATTCAGGATTGTCAGTCTGAGGTGCAGTTTATCCTGAGCTTGTCGAAGGGAAGACATATAAAAAATTCTTTTGTCAGCCTAAGGTTCTCGAAGACATAAAAAACTAAAACTCCATTTATGAAAATAATCATCCACGGCGGATTTTTCTCCGAAAGCGGTCAAAGCAACGAAGTAAAAGTTGCTAAGCAAAATTCTTTAAAAGACATTGCAAAAAAGTCCTACGATTTTCTTCAAAATAATTCAGCTTTTGACACGGTTGCTTATGCTGTTTCGCTTTTGGAAGATGATGATCTTTATAATGCCGGGATTGGTTCGCAAATCCAAAGTGACGGAATTATAAGAATGAGCGCAGCGATTATGGATGGCGAAACGCAGAAAATGAGTGGCGTGATTAACATTCAGGATGTCAAAAATCCGATTTTCGTAGCTAAAGAATTGATGAAAGAAGACGATCGCGTTCTGGGCGGAAATGGCGCAAAACAATATGCTACAAAACACAGCTTCGAAGATTTTTCGACGGAAATTCCTCAACGAAGAAAAGAATACGAAGAAAAACTGAAAACTGGTGGAAAAGGAACTGTTGGCGCCGTTGCGATTGACAAAAATGGAAAATTGGCAGTTGCGACTTCCACTGGCGGAAAAGGTTTTGAAATCCCGGGAAGAATCTCGGATTCTGCGACGGTTGCAGGAAATTATGCTAATAAATTCTGTGCGGTAAGCTGTACTGGTGTTGGAGAAGATATTGTGAGCAATGCGACCTCAGCCAAAATCGTGACCAGAGTAACAGATGGAATTTCTATAGAAAATGCTTTTGACAGAACTTTCGAAGAATTGAAAGAAATCGATGGTTTTGCTGGCGCGATTGGAATTGATTCTGAAGGAAATATGTTCCATCAGGATTCTTATCCTACGATGGTTTTTGCGAGTTTTGATGGGATTGATTTTGAGGTTTTTGGGTAGTTGAATATCAAATCAAAATCCTTATTATGAAAAAAAAATTATTGCTTATTTTAATTTTAATAATCAATATTTCAAAAGCTCAAAAATGTGCAAATATTAGTCAGACAGTAGATTCACAAGGTATTTTTAGAATCAAAACAAATGCTAATATTGTTATTGACAAGAATAAAACTTTTATTGAAATTGATGAACTTGTTGAAGTTGAAAATACAGAAATTCAAACTGAATTCATAAAATCATTCCCAGAAATAATTAATGATAAATGCATCAACATCAATGCAAAAAATCCTTCTAACTTCCCTTTTACAATATGCAGAGATTTTGCAAACCTTGAAAATCAAGACAAACAAGTAGCCTATATGAAAGGAAGTTTTGACTTAGTAAATAAATCAGATGACTGGTACTTTTTCAAAGTGAAAGCTTTTGAATATAGCGGCTATTATGTTTTTAATTCTAAAGACAAAAAATTTTATTTCTTTCAGACCAAACCCTATATTTCGTCTGATAAAAAAATGATTTATTCCTTTTCAGAAGATAATCATCGATTCCAACTTAGTTTACTTAAATCAAATTTCAATAGTCAACTGAATTATGAAGTCTCGGGAAAATTTGCTGTTGATAAAATTAAAGCTTTCAAACACTTTGATGATTATGGTTTAATTATCGAATTGGATAAAAAGAAATTGGTGATTGGAAATGATATTTTAGACGCTGAAGAATGTAATTTAAAATTGGAGATCACATAAACTCAGTTGATGAACCTCAAGCAAAAAAACCAGAAAAACCAAGAACTCAAAAACGCCATCCAAATTGTTTGGCAAATCTCAGGTGTTTTGTCTATTTTGATTTTATTGGTTGTATTTTTTGTAGATGAAAATTTGAT